>QHXC01000392.1 GCA_003222815.1 Acidobacteriota bacterium
TGCAATACGAGGAATTGGCCGTCCGGGAAAATGGTTTCTTGCGCCAGCGGTCCTGGTTTCAAGTTCCTTCATTGGCGGCGCTGGGTGGGTTCTGACGACGCTTTCTTTGTCCGTGATGGCGCTGCTCACCGTGGCGATCTTCGGTCGTTCGATCGAGACTGCGCTGGGGCGCGTCGGAGTCGGCCTCAGTAGTCTTCTGTATTGCTGCGTCACGCTGGGTTTTCTGGTCTTGTTGCCGCGGGATCTGATTCTGTTATTGTTTGTGATCATCTGGGCAGGGGATACGGCCGCGTATTATGTCGGAGGGGCTTTCGGCCGGCACCAACTCGCGCCGAAAATCAGTCCGAAAAAGACGATTGAGGGTGGCGCTGCGGGTCTCCTGGCAAGCGTGGCTGCCGGAACTGTTTCGGGTGTTTTGTTATTAGGCGAACCGTGGCCGAAGTTGATCATGATTTCGGCGGTAACCGCCGCGGTTGGACAATTCGGTGATCTTGCCGAATCGGTTTTGAAGCGAAGCGCAGGCGTGAAGGATTCCTCTTCAATTCTGCCTGGACATGGAGGCATACTCGATCGTCTGGACAGTCTCTTCTTTGCGGCGCCTGTTTTTTATTGGTTTTTCAACGCATGAAACGTCTTGCAGTTGTGGGTTCGACCGGTTCGATCGGTCAGAACACGTTGCGCGTCGTCGAGCACCTTTCGGATCGCTTCCGCATTTTCGCGCTGGCTGCTAACTCAGCCGTGGATCGCCTGGCCGAGCAGACCGCAGCATTCCATCCGGCCGTTGTTGGGATTAGGGACGGCGGCCGCGTCGATGAATTCGTAATTCAATGCCAGAAACGGCGAATTTCTATTCCGGAAGTGGTAACAGGCGAGGAGGGTCTTCGTCAGATTGCTTCAGCCCCTGAAGTCGACATTGTTGTGTCGGCTGCGGTCGGCGCCGCCGGGCTGAGTCCCACCTACAGCGCGGTTGCGTCGGGCAAGACGGTCGCATTGGCGAACAAGGAAGCGATGGTGGTGGCCGGTGAACTGTTACGGAAGACCGCGGAAAAGAGCGGCGCCCGAATTATTCCTGTTGATAGCGAACACAGCGCGGTCGACCAATGTCTGAGGTCCGGGCGAAAGAATGAGGTCCGACGCCTGATCCTAACTGCGTCAGGCGGGCCTTTTCGTGAAACACGCGTCGAGCAGTTTGAAAAGATCTCACCGGAGGAAGCTTTGAAACATCCGGTCTGGCAGATGGGCAAGCGGATCACAGTCGATTCGGCAACGCTGATGAACAAAGGACTGGAAGTCATCGAAGCGCGTTGGCTGTTTGATATCCCGTCGGAAAAGATCGATATCATGGTTCATCCGCAGTCTATAGTGCATTCTATGGTTGAATTCGTGGACGGGTCGGTTGTCGCACAACTCGGCACAGCGGATATGCGCCAGCCCATTCAATACGCTCTCACCTATCCGGAGCGACTTCCGTCGTCGGTACCACACCTGGATTGGACAACGGTTTCCAGGCTCGACTTTGCTCCTCCGGACCCCAAGAAATTTCCGTGCATTTCTCTGGCCTACAGGGCCATCGAAATGAGCGGCACGGCGCCCGCTGTTCTTAATGCGGCCGATGAAGTGGCGGTCGAGTTGTTTTTAGAGCGCAAGATCGTTTTCTCCGACATCCCAAACTTGATTGCATCAACACTTGAAGCGCACAAAACCAAGATTGCGGATTCTCTAGAATCTGTCACTGAGGCAGACTCTTGGGCTCGACAGAGGGCTTGTGGTTGGTTGAGTTAATCAAATGAGCAGAAAACGCAGAGAAAAGTCTGTATTTTTCTGTGCTCTTGTATTTTTGGGGGTCCTTCTCCTTCGCGGCAACTCACGTGCATCGTGTTAGAATCACGGTAGCGTGTTTACGCAGGTGAAACGTCTTTACGCGGGTAAACAATGACAGGAACCATCGTCGCAAATCTCCTCGTTATACTTCAGAGCGCGGATGCCTCCAAGCGCGACTGGAATCCGATAGCAAGCGTCCTCTGGAATATCCTGGGTGCAGTACTGGTACTTTCAGTCATCATTGTCATCCACGAGCTTGGCCACTTTTTGGTGGCGAAATTCTTCAAGATCAAAGTCGAGACTTTTTCGGTCGGGTTTGGTCCGCGTCTCATTGGCTTCCGGCGAGGGGAAACGGACTATCGCATCAGTGCGTTTCTTCTGGGCGGTTACGTGAAAATGGCCGGTGAGACGCCTAGCGACACCATTACGGGTGCGGAACACGAATTCCTTTCGAAACCCAAATGGCAGCGCTTCCTGGTTGCTTCTGCCGGCCCTGCGATGAACGTGGTGCTCGCTGTCGGAATTTTGACCGGGCTATATGTGTATGGAACCGAGGTTCCTGAATTCCTCATGGGGCAAGCTGTGGTCGGCGCCGTTGAGCCGGGTTCGCCGGCGGATCGGGCCGGGATCAAGCCGGGTGATGAGATCGCTTCGTTAGACGGAAAAGAGCGGCCAGACTGGCAAGATGTGTTCAACGTCGTTCTGACCAGTCCCGGCGCGAACCTGCCAGTTGTGGTTCAGCGTCACGGGCAACGAGTTGAAACAACCCTCGTTCCGGAACGGAAAGGTCCTGACGAGTCCGGCTACGTTGGCATGGGGCCGCTGGTGCGCACGGTCGTTCGCCGCGTCTATGGGGCACCGGCGCTTGCGGCAGGCATCCAGGTTGGCGATGAAATACTGAAGGTCAACGGGATCGAATTAAAGAACAGCGGCCGGTATGTTCAGGAGACGATACAGAAGGTCCCGGAAAAGACATTTCCAATCACCGTTCTTCGGAATGGTCGAGAAATTGAGCTTCAGGTCACTCCGGAAATGAAGAACGGCACGCGAATGATCGGCATTGAGATCCCGTTTCCAACCGTTATGATCAAGCTCGGACTGGTTGACGGCCTCAAAAGATCCATTCAAGTCAACACAGACAACGCGGCGCTGCTATTTCAACTCATCCCGAAACTTTTCAGACGTGAAGCTTCGATAAAGCAACTTAATGGACCGATCGGCATCATCCAAATATCGGGCCAGGCCATGGATGCAGGAATGGCGACGTTGATTACCTTGATGGCGATCATCAGCTTGAATCTGGGCGTACTGAACCTGTTGCCTATTCCCATACTGGACGGCGGTGCGATGCTGTTGCTGCTCGTCGAATCATTGATGGGGCGCGATCTCAGCTTGCGCATGAAGGAGCGAATTGTTCAGGTCAGCTTCGTTTTTCTTTTGATGCTCTTCGTGATCGTCATGTACAACGATGTTGTCAAGCTGTTGCCGCCGAACCAGGCGGCTCCATGAAAGCGCTTTCTCCTGAAATGCAGGTTTTCCTGGAGTACCTGCAGGATCGGAAACTCAAGGTCACTCCGCATCGCCAACTCATACTCGAAACGTTTCTCGAACACGAGGGGCATCGTAGTGTTGAGGATATCTATCGTACAGTTCGAGAGCTGGATCCGCGCGTGGGCTACACCACAGTCTATCGCACGATGAAGATCCTTGCGGATTGCGGGCTCGCCCGCGAGATCGATCTCGCAGATGGCATCACTCGATACGAGCACCTGTACAACCACCAGCATCATGACCACCTGATCTGCATGCAGTGCGGCAACTCGATCGAATTTTACAACGCCGATATCGAAGCACTTCAAGACGAAGCCTCCGAGCAGCTCGGGTTCAAGGTTCTCGACCACAAATTGCAGATTTATGGGTTGTGCAAGGACTGCCCTAGGGATCATTTCTGATCCCGCCGGACCAGATCCAACGCGCATTTCAAGGCCGCTTCCATCCCTGCCGAATCCGCTTCACCTTTTCCCGCGATTGAAAAGGCCGTGCCGTGATCCGGTGATGTGCGGACGTAAGGAAGGCCAAGCGTGACGTTGGTTGCCTGACCGTGAGCAATGAGCTTGATGGGGATCAGGCCCTGATCGTGGTAGGGCGCTATGACGACATCGAATTCGCCGGAGTGGGCGCGGAAGTAAAGGCTATCCGCCGAGTGAGGTCCAGAGACACGGATGCCCTCACTCGCGCATTGGCGTATGGCCGGCGCAAGAAAGTCGGTTTCCTCGTGGCCAAACATCCCGTTTTCTCCAGCATGAGGATTGATCGCCGCAACCGTAATCCGGCGTTGGGTGAATTTGAACCTCTGCAACTCCGCATCGACAAATCGAATGAGTCGCAGGTAGTGCTCGGTGGAAATCTGCGCCAGAGCCTCGCGCAGGGAGACATGAATCGTTGCCAAAACAACTTTGAAGGTAGGCGCAAAGAATGCCATCGCATATTCCGCGCGGCCAGCACGTTCTGCGAGAAAGTCGGTTTGACCGCGGAATTCGGATCCGATAGCTTCTTTGCTGACCGGGGCGGTGACAATGGCGCTGATGCGTCCTGCCAAGGCCTGGCTGCTCGCGGCTTCAAGATACGCGAGCGCGCGCTGGCCGGCTGCGGCGCTCGGTCTTCCCCACTCGATGCCGGAGCAGGTGTCGCCGAGATCCTTGACGAACAGAACGGGCTCGCCGGTTACGCCGGACCAGTCTTCGATCCAGCGCCACTTTACACCGGGAGGAAACCGTGAGACGTTTCTTTCAAAAATCGAACGGTCGGTAAACACCACCCAGCGGGCGGACGTAAGAACGGCCGAAATCGATTTGAGAACGGTTTCAAGGCCGATGCCGGCCGGATCTCCGGTCGTGATCCCGATGGTGGCTTGCATTGAAGGACGCGGGGGAGGCGTTAGTCGACTTCCTTGTCCTCGTTCTCCTTGTACATGTATTTGATGTAATGCTTCAGGACCAGGAGGTTCGGCTCAGCCGGCCGGTTCAGCTTGATAGAATTCTTGTCGTACCACTCAATGACGCCCTTGATCGTTTCACCGTCCTGCAAGACCACGACCATTGGCGTTCTGTTCTGCATCTGCTTGACGTAATAAAAATTCTCCGCATTCGTTTGATCGTTCGGCGATGGTTTCTTGTGGTTTCGCGGCTGTCTTACCGTGAGTTGTTCTTTGATCTCGGCAAGGCTCGGACGGATCAATTTCCGATTTGACATTTCTTCCTCATAAAAACGTGTCGCAAATGAACAGGTGTTCGGAGGTTTGCGCAGGTTTGCAGTTAAGTAAGACGGATTTTAGCGGCTTTCGCGGCGAAAGTCATGCAGTTTTTTGAAGCTACGACAGCCACAATGAAATCGTCTCGTTCGAGACCATGGCTAGTGTGTCTGTGAGCATCTGCCGGTTGACGTGGTTCTTCAGGCTAGATGCGATGAAACCCAGAAATTCGGACATTCGGATGAGCCGATCCCCAGAGACCGCACCCGCGATCCTTGCCAGCCGTTCCACGACGTCGATATTGATGACTTTGCCAGGTATGTTTTCTTTCAAATAAAGGACGTCGCCGATGAGCACGGAAAGGATCGTCATTCGATCATCGAAATCCTGCTTGGCCCGGCTGAGGTCCGCGCTCAAAGCGAGCAAATCCTGGAACTGATCCTCACCAGCACTCACTGCCATTTCCAGAAAATCCAGCACCAACTCTCGCTCTTTATGCAGCCGAGTCAAATCCAGGCTGAGGGCCCGCCCAATGCTGCCTTGTGACCATCGGGCAATCAATTCGCCCGACACGCCATGTTGCCGGATTTCCTCCAGCGTGAGCGGAGTGAAGTTGTAGACCTGGCAGCGCGAGCGGACCGTCAGAAGAAGTTCGTGGACATTAACAGTGACCAGAATAAAGAAGCTGTCTTCCGGCGGCTCCTCCAGGCCTTTCAAGAGTGCGTTTGATGCCTCCGGATTCAGCAGGTCCGCGGGATCTATAAGGAAAACCTTGCTTTCGCCTTCGAGGGGTTTTAGATCCAGCATGCTGAGCATTTGCCGCACCTGGGCAATCCTGATCTGCGAAGCTTCCTCTTCAACGGTGATCGTCATCACGTCCGGGTGAGTCCCGGAATCGATTCTCCGGCAGCTGGAACACTCGCCGCAGAAATCGCCGGTCGCGGCTTTCGTGCAATTCAGAGCTTTGGCAATCATCCGCGCGCATGTGTGCTTGCCCACGCCTTCCGGTCCCGAAAAAATGAGTCCGTGAGGAAACCGTTCCGCGCGCAATTTCGCGCGGAGACGGTCGACGATCTTTAGATTTCCGATAAAAGAATCAAAGGTCATTAAAGAAGCCCAAGAAGCGTCAGGATATGCTGGTGCACGGCTTCGACGGGCCGGTCGGCATAAATGAGCTGAATCCGCTCGTCTTGAGAAGCCAGCTCGAGGTAGCCTTCTCTCACCCGTGTGTAGAACTCCAGATTTTCCTTCTCGAACCGCCCCTCATCTTCGATGCGGGTGTGATTCCTTGCGCGCGCCCGCGCCAGGCCCACCTCGGGATCGATATCGAGCAGCATCGTTACTTCGGGTCGAAAGCCGTCACAAACCAGGTCCGTAAGCTTGTGGATAAAGTCCAAGGGGATGCCGCGTCCAAAGCCCTGATATGCCATTGACGCGTGATAGAAGCGATCGCAAATCACCATTTCTTTGCGTTCAAGCGCCGGCTTGATTTTCTCCAGAATGTTCTGGCTGCGCGACGCATAAAAGAGCAGCAACTCGGAGGCAGCGGTCAGGTGAAGGGTTTCAGAATGGAGCAGAATCTTGCGAATACCCTCGCCGACAGCCGTTCCACCCGGCTCACGCGTGATCAGGTGTGGAATCGACCGCTGCTTGAGGTATTCCGACAAGAGACCAATCTGAGTGGTCTTTCCGCAGCCCTCGATGCCTTCAAAACTGACGAATCGGCCCTGTGTCATTTCGTTTTTGCTTCCTGGGCACTCTCCGGGACGGAGAGACCTGCGGCGGCGGGGTATTGTAACAGAATCTCCGCGGAGTCCATTGCGAGCTTCATGGCTTCGACAACGTCCAATCGACTTTCAGAGGCCTCGATTTCAGTGAGTTTCGCCTTCGTCTCAGGATGTTTGGGCACGAACAAGGAACAGCAATCCTGATCCGGCTGAATCGAGATGTCGTATGTCCCGATGCGCCGGGCAATTTCGACGATCTCGATCTTGTCGTCGCCGATGAGCGGTCTCAGAATCGGCATTTGAACGGCCCGCGAAATGACGTCGATGTTTTCAATTGTCTGCGAAGCGACCTGACCGACGCTATCGCCGGTCACGAGAACACGCACCTTCTCCCGCCAGGCGACTTGCTCGGCCAATCGCAGCATGTATCGCCGGTAGAGGATGACGCGCGTTTCAATGGGCGTGTCCACCATGATGTGGCGCTGAATCTCCGCAAACGGGATGAAGTAAATCTTCGACCGCAACTGGTATTCAGCAAGCAATGCCGCAATCTGCCTGACCTTCTCTTGGGACTCTTTGTTGGTGTAAGGAAAACTGTGAAAGTGAACGAATACGGCCGTGCAGCCGCGCTTGATCATTCTCCATGCCGCTACAGGAGAATCAATGCCTCCGGACAGCAGCACCACAACCTTGCCGCTCGTGCCGACGGGCAGGCCGCCCTGGCCTTCTAGACGCTCGACGTAGAGCAGCGCATATTTTTCGACGACCTCGATCCAACAGGTCAGTTGCGCGTCTTCCAAGTCCACCCTGGCCCCGGAGCGCTCCTTCACGTACGCACCGACGCGTTGATTGATTTCCACAGACGTGTGCGGAAAACTCTTGTCCGCCCGGCGCGCATCGATCCTGAAGGAACCGAAGTTGCGCCCCTCAATCAGGCTCCACGCGTTCTTTTCCAACTCTTCCACAGCCTGTGGAGAACTCCACGCCTCAGCGAAGTAGGCGATCCCAAAAACCCTGGAGAGCCGCTTTTTGATCTCATTGATCTCGGTATCCGGTCCAACACGGACCAGTATCCGGCCAGAAATCCGGCGGGCTCTCTCGGCGCCGCAATTCTCGAGAACGTTGTTGATGTTCAAGCACAAGCGGTTCTCGAAGTAATCGCGGTTACCTTTCTTCAAGCCGAGTTCGTTGTAATGGATGACGATGAAACGGTCCACACAGGCATTATAGGCAAGTTTGATGGATAGGGCCTTGCAGTACTGGGATGCGAAGCGTCATCGAGACGTCTGGACTCTCTAAAAACCCGGCAAAAAGCCTCTCCTCACAACAGACGCTTGTAAGTCGATGCTAGAATTGAGATTATAGTCGGCCCGAAGGGGAGGACGGTACATGAGAGCTATTTGGAAGGGCAGCATCAGTTTCGCACTCGTTTCCATTCCGATTTCTGTTTTCAGCGCGACACGGAGAAACGAGCTTTCGTTTCACAACCTCCATAAGAAGGACATGAGTTCGGTCTCCTACAAAAGATTTTGCGATACCGAGGATGTGGAGGTGCCATGGGAAGAGATCACGCGCGGTTATGAGTATGAGAAGGGTCAATACGTCGAAATTACCGACGAAGATTTGGAGAAAGCCGACACTGAACTGACCAAGACCATCCAGATTATGGAGTTCGTCAACGAGGAAGAAATCGATCCGCTGTACTTTGATAAGCCGTACTACCTCGAACCTCAGAAAGGCGGCGAGCATGCCTACGCGCTGATGCGAGATGCATTGGCACAATCCAAGCGAGTTGGGATTGCGACGGTCGTTCTGAAGTCGCGGGAACATCTAGCGGCGGTTAAGCCTATCGGCGACATGATCACATTGCAGACGATGCGGTTCGCCCACGAGATCGTCGATGCAGGCTCGCTGAACTTCCCCAAGAAGGCTGAGATGTCGAAGAAAGAGATGGACCTGGCGAACACTCTCATTGACTCCATGTCCGACCAGTTCGACCCCAAGAAATACAAAGACGAGTATTACGACAAGGTTCTCGAAGTTATCCGGATGAAGGTCGAGGGCGTCGCGCCGCAAGCCCCAGCCGGAAAAGCCACGACGCCCACGAAAGTTATCGACCTCATGGAGATCCTCAAGCAGAGTCTGAAGGAGACGCAAAAGAAGGGCGCCTCCACACGCGGTCCGGCGTCTGAAGAAGAGGAAGCAGTCGCCGCTGGCGCGGCCCGTTCGGCGAGGACGGCCAGGTCCAGAAAGGCTCGATGATCGGGGTTCGCGAGAACTATCACCGTGTTCTCGACAGGATCCGGGAAGCAGCGTTGCGCAGCGGACGGGACCTTCAGTCCATCCGATGGATTGCAGTTACCAAAACCGTCCCCGTGGAAAAGATCCGAGAGGCCGTGGAATGCGGCATTTCCCATATAGGCGAGAACCGGCTCCAGGAAGCCCTACACAAACGTGAGGCCTTACGGGATCTCGCCCTCACCTGGCATTTCATTGGACACCTGCAAACAAACAAGGCCAAGAAGGTCGTCGAGAATTTTGATTGGATCCAATCCATCGATCGCACCGAGTTGGCTGAAAAATTGAACCAGGCTGCCAGCCAGCCTTTTCCAGTTTTGATCGAAGTGAGGTTGCATGAAGAGCCGAATAAATCAGGAGTTGCCGAGACAGCGCTGCCGGGATTCGTCGAACAGTTTCGTCAATATGAGCGTTTGCAGTTGCGAGGTTTCATGGCCATCCCGCCATTCTTCGAAAATGCTGAACACGCACGGCCCTATTTTCGGAGACTGCGCCGGTTTTCTGAGCAGTTTGGCTTGACCGACCTATCGATGGGAATGAGTAACGATTTTCAAGTGGCGATCGAGGAAGGCGCAACCATGGTGCGCATCGGCACCGCTTTGTTTGGAGAACGCCGATGAGTTCGCCCATCAAGCTGAAGGTGCGCGTCATTCCGAACGCAAACAAAACGTCGTTCGGCGGTGAGCGAGAAGATGAACTGGTTCTTCGATTGAATGCTCCGGCCCTTGAAGGAAGAGCGAACAAAGCCGCCATCGAGTTCATATCCGGGTATTTTGGAGTTGCAAAGTCTGCCGTTTCGCTCGTTTCGGGAGAAAAGAGTAGACACAAAATTTTTCAGATTGTAGGCTTGAAAAGCAGTGACCTCGAGAGGAAACTCGCCGAAAGGGACGCGGTCTGAAGCCCGCAATTGCAGAACGAATCGTCCATGGAACAGATTAACGAGGAATTGGAATCCACGCCGCGAGCGCAGCCGATCGCCGTGCGCCCCATGAATATGGCCGCGACGTTGGCGATTTGTTCGGGTGGCTGGCTGGTTCCGGGCCTGAGTCATATCCTTATCGGCCGATGGATTCGGGGGTTGATTTTTGCCGCCTGCGTGCTCCTCATGTTTGCCGCGGGTATCGGCATGCATGGCAAACTCTACGATCTCGATTTTCAAGAACCCCTGCAAGCTCCCAGCTATGACTACGGCACGACCTACTTGTGGGTCTGCGGGCTCTTGAATTACCTGATCGTGCTTGATGCCTTCGACATCGCTCAAGGCAGAAGACCATGACTCTGTCTCATTTCCAAGCTCTGTTGATTTTCGCCCTGGTCGTCTCCGCTGTCTTCGCCTTGATCACGAAAAACGAACCCCGCGAACAACTCCGTTATGGTATTTTCGTTTTTCTCTCTTTCCTCGCAGTTGCTCTTGCTGTTGGCTGGATCATGTATCCACTACCGCTGTAAGCTTGCCATCCTTGACGAGCGTGCGATCGCCGGCGGTAACTGTCGCGTTGTGGATGAAATTCCAGTAAACGCCACCCCCTCGGTTGGCTCCGCCCATCTCTTCATTGTCCCCGAGGCTGAGCCGCACGACGCCGGATCCATACCCGTAATAGGCGATGAAAGGAGCTTCCCGGAGAACTTCTAAGGCGGGGTTGAAGCCGAGCGCGAATTCCCTAAACATGTGGGCGTCACCACCGGCTGCGGTCAGTTCCTGATCAATCTTGTCGGCATTACCTCCTTGGATCGCGACACGGCCGTTGACAAA
The DNA here is from genome assembly GCA_003222815.1 of Acidobacteriota bacterium. GTDB lineage: Bacteria > Acidobacteriota > Terriglobia > 20CM-2-55-15 > 20CM-2-55-15 > 20CM-2-55-15. Next base: position 10,850 of record QHXC01000392.1, read on the forward strand.
GCGAAGGTAGAGATTGCGACCTTCAGTAATTATCGGCCGCCAGACGGAGAGGAAGACGGCGCCGTTGGCGGACGCTTCGACAGGTGCAACGCGAAGAACGCCTGCCGGAAGCTCGATATCACGATCGACGCGGGTTCGCGCCGATTGCATGCGATCGCGTGTCGCGTCGCCGATCTGGCTGCAGAAGGGACGATCACCGATGTGAAATGAAATGTCGGTGCCTTCGGGACTGGTCACGCGAACCAGGGCGGATCGGAGTAGCGCTATCGCCTGCTGGTGTTTGCGAGCGAGATCGGCGGGATTAACGTCGAGTCCAGCCAGATAAATGCGGTCGATGAAGTCTTGCGGCGGGAGCTCGATAACACCTACAGGATAAGAACCGCTGTGCCAGTGAAAATGTACGGCCCGGCCGCGGCGCGCATCGAGCCACTCGACGAGGGCGCGTTCGAGGGCAGGGCGACTGCCCTGGCGAAGCTCTGGAAGCCAGATGAAGACATCAGCGTTCTTGAAGAGCTGGCGAAAAGAGGCGAGTTCCCCGTCGGATGCCGCATTTGTATCTTCAGCCAGGATCACGCCGGAGATGTGAGCACCCGAAGCACGGATTACGTTTTGAAGAGGCGGGACGAGAGGCATGAATACACGCGGGTCGAGTTTGATTACTACCTTCTCACCAGGCTCAAGTTGAAGAGCGCCGGCGATTCGGCGAGCGCATTTTTCGTAGTCGGATTGAATCATCGTGTCTTTGGATCGGGCTGTCCTATGGAGTTAATCGGCCATCAAATGCCTCCGGATTGCTTCCACCAATGCCGGAATGGTGGATTGTACCGGCACTATGGCGGGTCCGAAACCCAATATTTGGGCGGCTTCGCGAGTGACGGGCCCGATCACGGCCACGGCGATGTTGGCGGGCAGGGGCGCGAGGTCATCAGGAATCGCCGATGGGCTGGTGAACACGATGCAATCTACCGTCTCCGATTCCAGAATCTCACGAATGCTGCCGAGCTGGGCTTTCACCGTCCGATACACCGACACAACATCGACGGTGGCACCGCGCCGGCGCAACTCCTCGGGCAGAAGCTCCCGAGCCACTTCGGCGCGAGGAAACAAAATGCGCACCGCAACCATTTTCTCCGGAAACGCGTCGAGCAAACCTTCGGCACGGAACTCTTTGGGAAGTAGCGCCGGTTTCAAATCCCATTCGCTAAGCTTGGCGGCGGTAGCGGAACCGACGACGGCTATTGGAATCGTGCAGCGAACATTGCCCATCCGGTCCATGAACTGCTCCACCGCATTCGCGCTGGTGAACAACAACCACTGATAAGTGTTCAGTCGGCGAATGGCATCATCGACAGGCTTCCATGTTTTGGGAGGTACAATCTGGATGGTCGGACACTCGATGACGCGCGCCCCGCGTTCTTCCAATTGCGACCGCAACTCGGCCGATTGCCGGGCGGCACGGGTGATGAGGACAGTTTTACCGGTCAGCTCCATACCTGGCGATTTCGGCAAGGATCTCTCCCGCTCCCATGTCGAGCAGCTTTTGGCCAAGAGCAATACCCAATTCCGGGGCGTGGTCTGGCGATCCCATGAGTTCTTCCGCGATCACGCGAGTTCCGTCGATGCTGGCAATCAAGCCTTTGATCGTGAGCCGGTCTCGTTCAATTCTTGCCCGCCCGGCAAGCGGAACCTGGCAGCTTCCGCCTAAGGCGCGCAGGAGACCACGCTCTGCAGCGACGGCCGTTCGGGTCGGCATATGATCGAGCACTTCAAGGAAGCGGCGGGTGGCGTCATCTTGGCTACGGCAAATGATGCCCAAAGCACCCTGGCCAACCGCGGGTAGCATGATGTCGTCTTCCAGAGTCTGCGCAATTCGCGCTTCATAGCCCAACCTTTTCAGTCCGGCAATTGCGAGAATGATTCCATCGAACTCGCCCGCGGTGAGCTTTCGTAATCGCGTGTCGACATTTCCGCGCAGCGTCACGAGATTCAGGGTAGGGAAGCGATGGCGAAGCTGAACCTGCCGGCGAAGGCTGCTGGTTCCTATCCTTGCGTCCTCAGACAGTTCCTCCAGCTTCGGCCCATTCGAGATGAGTGCGTCGCGCGGATCTTCGCGCTCCGGCACAGCAGCGAAATCGATGCCCTCGGGGAGTTGAAACGGTACGTCCTTCATGCTGTGAACCGCAAGATCGATCCGGCCGTCCAGCAACGCCTCGTCAATTTCCTTCGTGAATAGCCCCTTTCCCCCAATGTTCGCCAAGGGTATATCTAAGATCTTGTCGCCGGTTGTCTTGATCGGAACGAGCTCGACGCTCAAAACCGGCCAGCGTTTCTCGAGCTCCGTTTTCGTCCAATTGGCCTGCCACAAGGCCAGTGCACTACCGCGCGTTCCTAGTTTTAGTCTGCCGTCCATGGCTGCGCTCAAGCCATCCACAGGAGCGAATATTTAAGTGCGGTACCACTCATTGGGGTTTGACGTTGAAGAGTTTTCGGATCAACCCCGCGATATCCGGTCCCTGCGGGTCGTGCGTCAAGTGTTTAAGTTGCTCGATAGGTGTGTGGAGAATCTTATTGACCAGCGATTTGGTGATCTGATCGACCGCGGCCTGCTGTTCCGGAGAAAGATCCTTGAGGTGCCGTCGATTGCGTTCGATTTCGTCGCGGCGAAGTTTCTCGATCGTATCCCGCAGTTGCACGATGGTGGGTACGACTTCTCGGGACTGCATTTTCGAGCAGAATGCCTCCACTTCTTTGTCGACAATCTCTTCGGCCCGCAATGCTTCCTTCATCCGCTCTTTCAAATTCGCATCGATAACTTGCTGAAGGTCGTCGATATCATAGAGAAACGCATTGTCAATTTCGTTTACCATCGGATCGATGTCGCGCGGCACAGCGATATCGATGAAGAACATCGGGTTGTTCTTTCTCCGGTGAATGATCTGTTCTGCCAGCGTCTTAGTGATGATGAAGTGTGGCGCCCCTGTCGAGCTGATCACGATATCGGCACGGTCCATGTGGTCGGTGAAGTGTTCAAAAGGGACCGCAGCGCCCTCGAATACCTGCGCCAGTTCGACGGCGCGCTCGAACGTACGATTCGTAACCAGCACGGAAGAAACGCCCGCCCGCTTCAAGTGCTTCGCCGCAAGCTCGCCCATTTTGCTGGCGCCGATGATCATGACGCCCTTTCCGGAAAGATCGCCGAAAATCTTTCTGGCCAGCTCGACGGCGGCGTAGCTGACGGAAACTGCCGATTGCGAAATTCCCGTTTCGCTACGAACTTTCTTTGCCACGGCAAACGCGCGATTCATGAGCGCGCTCAAGTGCATGCCAACGGCCCCGGCATCGGTTGCGATCCTGTAAGCATCTTTAACCTGGCCGAGAATCTGTGGCTCGCCAATCATCATCGAATCCAGACTTGCAGCAACGCGAAAAACGTGGCGGACCACTTCCGCGTTCCGAAAGCTATAGAGATGTTTTGAAACACTATCTTGAGGAATGCGGTGGAACTCGCAAAGAAACTCCCGGATGAGCCGGTCGTCCTGACTCTCAGCGACGACTTCGACACGGTTGCAGGTCGACAGAATTATCGCTTCAGAGATCTCTTCGCGTCCAACCAGCGATGTTAGGGCGCTGCGAAGCGCATCGCTGTTGAAAGCGAGACGCTCGCGGATCTCGACTGGCGCCGTCTTGTGGCTGAGCCCGACTAATGCGAGTTGCATCACCGATCAGAAAGTGTGAAGCCCACCGAAGTAATTCGCGCCCAGAAATGTCACAAGGACGCCGATGAAGCCCACGATTGATAAATACGCCGCCTTCTTTCCCCGCCACCCCGCAATGAGACGATAGTGGATCAGCAACAGGTAAACAAACCAGGTGAGGAATGAAAACAGCACTTTCGCGTCTCCCGCCCAGACACCCCAGACCGACTGCGCCCAAAGCGCACCCGATATGATGCCGAGCGTAATCAGAGGAAAACCGATCGCAAGAGACTTATATGCAAGATCGTCACAAACTTCGAGCGACGGCAACCGATGATGAAACCGCGTCAGGTGCTTCGACTTCAGTTCCCGATCCTGGATCAAATACATGATCGCCGCCGCAAATGCGATGAACAGCGCCGCGTAACCCAGGAACACCAAGGGAGTGTGGATGTAAATCCAGTTGCTGCGCAGAACCGGAGGAATCGACGGGTTCGGATCATAAAAGAGGTTGGCGACAAACGTCATGATGAAAATGAGCGGGAACGCGAAGACGCTGAGCGGAGCAATGCGATACTTCGCGTAAGCGATCAGAAATCCCAAGGTAGTCAGTGCGCCGAAGAACGAAAAAGCCTCGTATTGTTGGGTCAACGGAAGGTACCGCACGTCCATCGCGCGGAGAACGATCGACGCCACATGAAACACAAACCCGGCGAACATCGCCGCTAACGCAGGCCGGAAGAAGGTCTGTTTCTTGTTGAGAGTTGTAAGAACCGAGTGCATGAAACCTATGAAATACAGGCCCAGCGCGAGTCTCAGCAGGACGACATGCATGGCGGGGATTATAGCACATGGCCCGTGGCGTTCCCGGTATGCTACCATCGAAGGACAATGAACGTTGATATTTACGTTGGCGTTATCCAATTCATTGTCCTGTTGCTTTCCCTGAGCGTCCATGAGTCGGCGCACGCCTGGACTGCCGACGCTCTTGGCGATCCGACAGCCCGATACCTTGGCCGGGTTTCGCTGAATCCGCTGGTTCATGCCGATCCCATTGGAACGATTCTTTTTCCCCTGATCGGGATGTTCTCGGGGCTCATGTTTGGTTGGGCAAAACCCGTGCCCGTCAATGTGTCGCGTCTCCGAAATCCCGTCCGCGATCACATGCTTGTGGCGGCCGCCGGACCGGTGAGCAATTTGCTACTCGCCACTGTGTTGTTCGTATCGCTGATGGTGATGAAATCGGTCTCGCCCGAGGCGGCGAGTGTGTTGCGCCGTGTGGCAGCGTACGAATTTTTCGGCAACTCGTTCCTGGTTCCACTGATGGCGGTTGCCTATCAGGGCATCATCATTAACCTCGTTTTGGCAGTATTCAATCTTATTCCCGTGGCGCCGCTGGACGGCGCGGCAGTTCTTTCCGGCCTGTTGCCCCGATCCTTGGCCGATGTGTTGGATCAGCTTCAGACCTATGGCTTTATCATCCTGATCGGCCTTTTGTATCTTGGGATCCCCTCAATGCTGTACAGCCCTGTGATCAACTTCGTCCTTTCCTACCTGTTCGCATCTTGAACCTATGAAGAAACCGAGAATCTTGAGTGGTATGAGGCCGACGGGAAGGCTACACCTTGGGCATTTGGTCGGGGCACTGGACAATTGGGTGCGCCTGCAGGACGACTTCGAATGCTTCTACTGCATTGTCGATTGGCACGCGCTCACCACCCACTATGACTCCACGGAGGGGATTCGCGAGGCGATCATCGACAATGCGATGGACTGGCTTGCCGTCGGTCTTGATCCGAAGCGAGCCACGCTCTTCATTCAATCCCGCGTGGTCGAGCATGCGGAGCTGCATCTTTTGTTCTCGATGATTACGCCGCTGCCGTGGCTGGAACGCGTGCCGAGCTACAAGGAGCAGATGATCGAGATTAGAGATCACGACCTGCACACTTATGGGTTTCTAGGTTACCCGCTGCTTCAGTCGGCAGACATTCTGATCTACAAGGCCAATGCCGTTCCCGTTGGCGGCGACCAGGTCGCCCATATCGAGCTCACGCGCGAAATTGTTCGCCGGTTCAATAATTTTTACGGCCCGGTCTTTCCGGAACCTCAGACCTTGCTCACGGAGGTCCCCAAACTGCCGGGCACCGATGGGCGCAAAATGAGCAAGAGCTATGGAAACACCATCACGCTTACTGAAAAGCCGGCCGTGATGAAGGAAATTGTCCGGAACATGGT
>QHXC01000606.1 GCA_003222815.1 Acidobacteriota bacterium
CGAGAAAATGGATTCCCATACCCCGACAAAAAACGCGGTGTTCTGAACTCTTTAGTGCGGTTCTGAGAAAAAACGCCGTGTCGTGACAAAAAAACCATGATGCCCCGAACGATTCACCTGCGCCCCCGGCCGAATTCATTGCGGTTTCGACAATTTGTTGTGCGGTTCTGACAAAACAACATGCGCCTCTCGTCCCAGAACAACTCGCTTTCAGTACGGAACGTCTGTTCTGGTTCCACACTCTCGATCCACAACGATAAGCGGCGAAACCCAAAAGCGAACGCTTGCAGCTGTACTTTTACTTCATGGATCGTCAGTTCGGCTTAATCCATGTGCGCATTCAAACGTGGTTTCCTATGCCGATCCAAATCTCTGAACGGGCACGAATGGCTCGCACGGAAGTTGAAGGCCAACGGCGTGTGCTATGCCAAGCTCGACAATGCATTTCTTTGGATCGAGGACATGGCCAGGGCGCAGCTCTTCGCCGATCGATTCGCGAAGCTGAACTGGCCGAAGATTCTCAACAAGTATGCCCCTCGGGTGATTTCCATAAAACGCGAATATGTGACACCCCGATGTCCCACTGCCGCTATCGGCCCCATCGCGATCTTCCCGTGTGGCACCCTTTATACTTCTTATCCATCCGCGGGAGTCCGCCGATATCGGTAACGCGGCCCACTCCTACTTTTCCAGTGCTAGCGCAACTACTTCCGCCGGCTCCGTCGGCGTACCGACGGTGAAGGCGATGAACTGCCGGCCGTTCACCATATAGGTCATCGGCATGCTTCCCATCATGCCGGGAATCTTCACCTCGCCCAGAACGGCGCCGTTCTTTTTGTCGTAGGCGCGCACAACGGGAGCTCCGCCCCATCCTTCGCCGGCGATGAGCAACGTCTTGGTGACGAGAAGCGTGGCGTGCAAATTGATGCCGCCGGTGTTCGGCAGATTGATGCCTTTGAGCGCCGGATTCTGAGACACGCGCGCAGGTGTGGTTCCGAGCGGCACGACCCAAGCGAACTCACTCCTGTTGAGATCGAGCGCGGTGATCCGGCTATAGGGCGGCTTCAGAATCGGCAACCCTTCGACCGAGAGATCGACGCCGCCCGGTCCGCGCGAGAACCTCAAGTCCGACTTCGGATCTTGGCGGACGGTGATGATGCCAGGACCGCTCTTCGAAGGGATGTAGAAATAGTTCGTTTCAGGGTCGAAGCCGCCGCCCTGCCAGAGCGAGCCTCCGGTGCCGCCGGGGTTGTACCAGGAGCCTTTGGTGCCGCCCTCCTTGATCTCGGAGGGCGGCGTGAACAGGGGGCCTAAGCGATACTGCCGGGCAATCCGGATGGCGTCGGCCCGAAGCTCAGGCGTGAAGTCAATAAGGTCATTCTCAACATAGCCCTGGGTTTCGTAGGCGGCCGGCTTGGTCGGATGGGGCTGCGTCGGTGACGCATGTTCGCCGGGCACGTCGCTTGGCGGTACCAGGCGCTCTTCGATCGGCCAGACCGGCTTTCCCGTCACGCGATCGAGCACATACGCGTAGCCTTGCTTGGTGAGCTGCACCAGCGCTTTGACCGGCTTGCCCTCGACCGTCATGTTCACGAGGGCCGGAGCGGAGGGGAGATCGTAGTTCCAGATGTCGTGGTGCGTGATCTGGTAGTGCCAGATGCGCCTGCCGGTTTCGAGATCGACGCAAACAATAGAATTGCCGAACAGATTGCTGCCCAGGCGATGTCCGCCATAATAGTCGTCGGTGGGCGTTTCCACCGGCAGATAGGCACGTCCCAGCTCAGGATCGACCGAGATCGGCGCCCACACGCCGGTGTTGCCGGTATACGCGTTCGACTTCTCCTCCCACGTTTCCGCGCCGAACTCTCCATCCTTGGGGACGGTGTGAAACGCCCACTTCTGTTTGCCGGTACGGGCATCGAACGCCATGACGTATCCGGGGGTATTGCGCATCGAATCGGGCGTGAACCCCTCTTCGAGCGCGGGCGGGACGATGACCGTGTCGTGATAGACCATGGGCGGCGAGCTGTTGCCGATGCGCGAGACATGGTCGAAGTCGACGTGCAGCTCCTTCATGAGATCGACGGCGCCGCCCGTGCCGAACGATTTCACCGGCACGCCGGTCTTGGCGTCCAACGCCACGAGATAGAAGCCGGTGGTGACGACGAAAATCCGCTCCTCCTTGCCGTCCGTCCAATAGGCGACGCCGCGCCCTGCATTTCTCCTCGGCGCCTTGCGGTCGCGGCCAGCTTCGTCCATTCCCTCCCATAGCCACAATTGCTTGCCCGTCGCCGCGTCAAGGGCGGCGACAACGCGTTGACCGCCGGCGGACTCGTACAAGACGCCGCCCACCATGATCGGCGTCGCTTCGCTCCGATAGAAGGCAAGCACCGGGTCTCCGTTGCCCTGCGCAGTCCCGCCAAGAGAGGGCAGCGCCGGCGGAATCGCAGCTTTCCAGCGCCAGGCGATCCTCAGATCCTTGAAATTGTCCTTATCGATCTGGTCGAGCGGCGAGTAACGCGTGGCGAGCGGATCGCTGTTCAAATATCGCCACTCGCCGGGCTTTGCGAGCACCGAGGGCGCCGCACCCCCTGTCTGGCTTCGTGCCGGAAGCGCCCACGCCAGAAGCGCGAATGCTATCGATAGGAGAAAGGCAGTGACCCAGG
>QHXC01000607.1 GCA_003222815.1 Acidobacteriota bacterium
TGTAACCCAACAGTTCAGTCAAGATTTCGGCGTTGTGTTGGCCCAACAAGGGAGCGGGGTGGGTGAGCGGCGCCGCATTGCCGGACAGTCTGGCTACCGGGCCGACGAGCTTGACCGAGCCGAGGACGGGGTCGGGTACGTCAATCAGCAACTGCCGGGCGGCGACGTGGGGACAATCAAAAATCTCCTGAGCGTTCTGCACCGGGCCGATGGCCAACCCCACAGCCAGAAGCTTCTCGGTGGCTTCGGCTTTGGTGCGCCGGCGGAACCAGTCATTAATGATGTCGCCCAACCAGGCCGACATATTCTTGGCGCGCTCCGGGCCGGAAGTCACGCCGGCGTGGCCCACCAGATCGGGCCGCTCGATGGCCTGACAGAACTTCGCCCAGTCGCCCTCGGTGGCTACTATTAGACCTATCCAACCATCCTGGCACTGGAACGGCCCCCAGGGCGCCATATACGGCTCGCGACCCCGTTCAAGGGTGTGCCGGGTCAACGAGTAGGCTGTGACCGAGCGTTCGGCCAGGCCGATAATGGTGTCGTACATCGAAACGTCAATGTACTGCCCTCGACCAGTCTGAGTTCGCTGGTACAGGGCCAGCATAATGGCGTAAGCCGACTGCATGCCGGAGACGATATCACCGAGAGCCACGCCGAGCCAGGTCGGTGGGCCGTCCGCCTGACCGCAAGTATGCATCAGACCGCCCATGGCCTGGGCGACGATGTCGTAGGCCGGCCGCTTGCTGTACGGTCCCAGGTAGCCTTCCAGACTGCCAAAACCGGAAATACAGGCGTAAATCAAGCCGGGATTAAGTTCTGAGAGCGCCTTGTAGCCGAGGCCCATTTCATCCAGCAAGCCGGGCCGGAAATTTTCCACAATAACATCCGATTTCCGAGCCAACTCACGAAAAAGCTGGCGGCCCCGATCGCTCTTAAGATTGAGGGTCAGGCTACGCTTGTTGCGATTAAAGCGGAGGAAGTAGCCACTTTGAGTTTCGCCTTTGTCGTTTTTAATTTTGGGCGCGCCGCCGCGAGCAGTATCACCGCCCTCCGGGCGCTCGACTTTGATGACGTTGGCGCCCTGGTCGGCCAGCATCATGGTGCAGTACGGCCCGGCCACTTGAATTTCAAAGCTCAACACCTGTATCCCATCGAGAGGTCTACGCGGGCGACTCACCATGTGCTCCAAAATTGGGAAGCGAAGATCGCGAAGAGGCCAATCCGAAATACGCGGCGACCTTATAGTATTTGTTTTAGCAGCGCAAGAAGTCTGCGAGCGGGGATCGTGCACATGCCGAAGTCCTCGGATCTTGCGCGATTGTGTTGACTGTGAGGTGCGTCCTGCACGCTGCAGGACGGCAGCCCGGAGGGAAGCCGGAGTGGCAACACCGTTGGCGGCATAACCATCCAATCCGGCAAGGTGACGACCTGTACCTTTAAGAACTTGCTTCAGATCCCGCACATCAAGGTCGTGAAGTCGCTGGATCGCTACACGGACGCGGACGGGTCAGGGACAATCACGAGTGGCAATTGAACGCGATTGGCCGCGGATCAGATTGGCCCTCCATGACGACGCAGCCGGACCGCTGCCGCCAGGAACGCCGTCGCGATTGCGAGCCCGATCCACAGGCTCGGGCTGCCCAGTAACTGACCAGGTGTAAATGGCGTCATCGCATCGATCGATATGCCTGTTGTGGACCCTCTGACGGACGGGTCGCCCATGATGCGGTGCTGCAGGATGGCGGCAAAGTGCGAAGTATTGAAGGCGATCTTCTCCACGGCGCCGATGGCCAGCGGCGGGAGCACCGCCCACAACAAGGGCGCGCGCCGGGCCCAGGCAGAGACCAGCAGCAGCCACGCGTAGATTGGCGCGTACCACATCCCATGGCCTCCCACGAGATGAAAAAACAACATCTGCCACATATGGGACAGCGGGAGGTGGCTCCAGAGCGCCCCGGCGCTCATGCCGCTTCCCAGGAGTACCGCGCTGCTGACCAGCAGCATGGCAACATGCGTGGCGACGGTGATCGCGACGGTAAGCAGCGGCAGCACCACGACGGGAATACTCGTCTTCGAAAGCACGGCAGTTGTATCCGAAACCGGCAGCGATTTCCAAAACAGGATGCTGCGGTCGCGCCGTTCGCCGTACAGCGCGTCGAGGCAGTAAAACACTGCCACGACAAAACTGACGCCCATAATCAAAAGCGCGACCATGTCATACGGCTGCTCGATGAGATCGTGCAATTCTGCCGGGCCGAACGCCGAACTCAGCGTCTGCGGCAGATGCATCGCGTTGATCAGAAACCCAAACAGGAACAGGCCCGCGACGGCCAATGGCGCAATGTATATGGAACGGCTCTCCCACAGTTCGCGTTCCACCGACGAGTAGAACTGCCGCATTGCGGGAATGTGCGCGGGCGAGACGGCCTGCGCTCCGGGAGCCGGCGTCATGGCGTTCGATTGGCTATTCATTGCACCGCTCCTTGTCTCCGGCCGGGCTGACGGTTCATCACAGCAACAAACAAGTCGGCAATGCTGGGCGTGCGCACGTCGCCCAGCGCGGCGAGTTGCTGCCGTTCGACCCTCTCGAACAGCAGGATGCTGCGGCCAAAAACCTGGCGCTCATGGATCGGCTTCAGTGCCCGCGCCGCGGCGACTTGCTCGGGATGCACCAGCACCTCGAA
>QHXC01000393.1 GCA_003222815.1 Acidobacteriota bacterium
AGGCCATGGTCAACCGTGAGGTTTCCATAGAATGAATCCTTGCTGGAGATGACGTAGTCAAATCGGGCGAGGCCGAAACTTTCCCCGATCTTCTGCGGCGGATTCGAGTAGGAGATCGAGCTTCCGTCGGGACGGTCGGGAGTGCTGGGCGCAGGCCAGAAGGCGTTCGCGTACTTGAGCATGTCCGGCTTCAGACCGGGAACCGGCGTACCAGCCGGCATACCCAAGGGATTATCCGGCCACAAAAGACCTTTGCGGGCGAAGGTGCCCGGAACAATCGAGGCGCTCGAACGCGATAACCGCTCCTGGTACCCTTCATAGGTCCCGAACAGGAACATCTTGTCCTTCTTGAGCGGGCCTCCCAGAGACCCTCCAAATTGGTTGCGTTTGAACGGAGGGGTACCAGTCGTTTGATCGAAGAAGTTGCGCGCGTCCAGAGTGCTGTTGCGCAGATATTCAAACGCGGTTCCGTGCAATTGGTTGGTCCCGGAGGTCGTCACGATATTGATCTGACCTCCCGCCCGTTTTCCATACTCGGCGCTGTAGGTGTCCGTGAGAACGTTGAATTCCCGCACCGCTTCGACACCCAGCATTTGCCGGCTGGCTCCTTCAGGCGTGATGTACTGGCCGTTGGCGTTCCCGCCAACCCAGTCGATTCCGTTGATGATGAACCGGTTGGTTTCCGGACGCTTCCCCGCCACCGAGAACATGTTCCAGTTGCCGCTGTCGAGCGTATTCGAAGTGGCATTGGAAACGCCGACGTTGAGCGTTATCAACTGATCGAAGCTGCGGCCGTTCAGGGGCAAGTCCTTGACCTGTTGCTCTGTGATCACTCCTGAAGTGGAACTCGTCGTCGTGTTCACCAGAGGAGCCTCCTCGGTCACCGTTATTTGCTCCGCGGCAGCTCCCACTTCCAATATCAGGTCCACCACCGCTTCCTGACCCACCACAAGATTGATGCCGCTCCGGACCTCCTTCTTGAAGCCCGGCATGGTCGTGGTGATCTCATATGCGCCCACGGGAAGCAACGGCACGTTGTAGCCGCCGCGCTCGTTGCTAATCGCGGTGCGCGTGAGCCCGCTGTCGACGTGCTTAACGCTAATACTCACTCCCGGCACCAGCGCCCCTGAGGTGTCTCGCACGACGCCCAAAATGGTCGCCGTGGAAGTCTGAGCAAAAACCAGGCAGGTTCCCAATGCGATCAATGCAACAATCGCTGTTGCCAATCTTCCAAACGCATGCAGGCTTGTACCCGTCCTCCGTACCATACTCCGCTCCTTTCGAATGCAAATTTGCAGATCCGAAAAAAATATGGCAGGCGTTTAGGCCTGGGTCCCGGCTCTTCCTTGACGCTCTACTACTTTATAAAAAGTGTGTAAGATTTTTGATAACGAATGACTACGCCCGCTTGCGAGGTTTGTCAAGAAATTCAAGAAATCGGTAGTGGGGTCTTTTGAATTTCGGGGGAAAAATGATTATCGGAGCACTGGTCATTCTCCCCCGCGCGCCCGGCGGTGATACTGCAGTTGCGCAAGCTCTCCCTTTATGTTGAGCCACTCGGTCCCGGGCTACTTCCACTCCCCGTACTGGATCCCGAGCTGATCCAGATACGTGTCGTACTTCGAAGAATCGTAATATAGCGCCTTCATCTTCAGCCGATACTCATCCATGATTTTCTGGTTGAGCCAGATTGCGGGCTTGTCGTCGGGCCGCAGGAAGCTCTGGTATTTAGTGTCCTTGGTCTGCACATTTTGAAAATACTCCCAGGCTTTGTCGACCAATTCGGGGCGGGTCAGGATGTCCATCACGGTCATGGCCTGCACCTTGGCTCCCGCGATCACACCTTTGTGCGCGATGGGCGTGGCCATCGAAACTCCATTGGCCCAGTTGTGGCCCGGTCCTCCGGGGATGTTGGACGGATAGTTAAGCGTGACGGTCGGCACCACCCAGGAAACGTCGCCGATATCGTCGGATCCGCCGCCCACGGGACCAACGCCGTTGTCGTCATCCAAGAGTGGTTGTGGCTTTTTCAGTTCCGGTATCTTTCCCGCCAGGCCGCGTTCAGGAACTTTCAGCTCATGCTGCAGTGCCTTGGCAAGCGCCTGATCCTGCTCGGACCACTGCGGCAACTCGACTTTGGTCATGTTCTCATACATGTCTTCGGCAATGGGCACGCTGAAGTGGCCGGGCCACGCCGCTCCCAGCAGGCGCGATGTCACCGTAGTCCCCGTCATCATCGCCGCCGCCATGGACATATCGTCGCCAATCTTCCACAAATCCATGACGTGCTGGTAGTCGGCCTCGCGGTAGTAATACCAAACCGTGGCGTTGGCGGGGACCACATTCGGCTGGTCGCCGCCGTTGGTGATCACATAATGCACCCGACTGCCCACGCGGATATGTTCGCGGCGAAAATTCCAGCCGATGTCCATCAGCTCCACCGCATCCAGCGCGCTGCGCCCGCGCCACGGAGCCCCGGCGGCGTGCGCCGTCTCTCCTCGGAATGTGTATTCGACCGAAACCATGCCGGTCTGATTTCCCGGCCCGGCGGTCACGCGGAAGTTGTCGCCCACATGCGCGAACAGTACCACGTCTACATCTTTGAAGAGTCCCTCGCGGACGTAGTAGGCCTTCGTGCCGAGTTGCTCCTCGGCGATTCCAGGCCACAGCTTGAGCGTGCCCGAGAGATGCTCGCGCTCCATCACCTGCTTCACCGCCAGCGCTGCCACGATGTTCAGCGGCATGCCCGAGTTGTGGCCTTCGCCGTGCCCCGGCGCGCCTTCGATCATTGGCACGTGGTACGGCACTGCCGGCTTTTGGGAGGCCTGCGGGATGTCATCAATATCCGAACCCAGGGCGATGACTGGCTTCCCCTGCCCCCAGGTGGCAACGAACGCGGTGGGGATGCCCGCCACGTCCCTCTCGATCTTGAAGCCCTCCTTCTCCAGAAGACCGGTGAGATATTTGGAGGTCTCAAACTCCTGGAAGCCCAACTCGCCGAAGCTGAAGACGCTGTCCACCATCACCTGCGCCTGCTTCTTCATTGCATCCACTTGGCCTACCAGATCCGCTTTCATACTGGCGGCCTTTTCCGGCGAAATCCGATTCTGCGCCGGGGCTGCCACGACGATCAGGAACATCGGTACCAGCTGAAGTAAGAGCTTTCGCATATCGATATCGTACACCCGCCGGCACGGTACGCAGTCGTGTTTTCACGTGTCCGCGTGAGTATGCGGGGGTGTCGGGTTGAGCGAGTGCCGATGGAGAGCGGGTAAAGTCACATAAGCCCGGTTTCCGGCTTCAAGAAACAAAATTTTCGTTTAAGCGCTTTGCGTCCTGACGTCGGCATCCGCCGTCTCAACGAGGCCGTGGTATATGGCGAACATAGCCAACTCCAAGCGGCTGTCTACGCCAACTTTGTCAAAAATCCTCGTGACATGGTGCTTGACGGTGTATTCACTGATGCCAAGAGTCAGCGCAATGTCCTTATTGGTCAATCCGTCACCGATCGCCTGCACGATCTGCACTTCCCGCGGGGTCAGCTTCAGTCGATTCAGAACTTGATCGGTGCGCTGCGGTATGCGTTCGACACGGGTAGGAGCCGCGATGATGTCAGACTCGGGCACGATGAGCGCCGGCCTGGAGGATGATGTTGGGATCTGCCGCACAAGTTGAGCGACTACTTGCCGGCTGATCCATATCTCACCGGCAGCAACAGCGCGTACACTCTTGTAGAGAGTCTCCGGGGGAACTTTAGGCGAGATGATTCCGTTTGCTCCGCACAGGAGCAATTCAACCGTGTTTACCTGATCCACCGCATCGCTCATCAACAATACGGTCAGATTGTGCCTGAACAATTCGTTGATGACACCGCAAAGCCTACCCCACTCCAAGTGCAGGTCCAGGACGGCCACCTGAGGGCGATGAGCTTTGGCCAGGAGTACGAGATCGCGCTCGGCCTTTGCGCGAGCGACCACCTGCATGTCGGGGGCTTTGTCTAGTAATTTGGCTACGGCCTCGCCCAGAATCGGAAGATCGCTGCAAACCAGAACAGATATTTTTGATCCCATGCGCTCCTCACATGCGTTTCTCAGCCGTCTTGGCTGAACGCTGATCTTTATCTGCGGGTTGTAATCACTGACAGCAAGAAACCGTAGGCGGGTATTGGCCAATAGAAGGAAAGCCATCCGTTGACCGGTGCATGAACAACCATCTTGGTGTCGAAGGGAAGACTGCCACCCTGTCATCGAGAACGCAATACGAAAAGCCGCATTTCAGGCTCCTGATCAGTTGGAGCAAACTAGCTTCGCCCGGACCTCCGTAGTGATTCATTGTCCTCGCGAATACGAATTCAGTCTTGGTGTCGGCGTGTCCCCGTGGTTTAAAAGGAAGGGGGGATTCCAGGACTTTAAGCCAGAAGGAGGAACGGGTGAGAGGAAAGCAAAAGCGCTGTTTCGGTGCTGCAGGATGAGAATATGGGCATAAGTTTCAGGACTTTAAAATTTCCTTGGCTGAACATTTCTTTTTCAAGGGTTCAGACTTTCATCGGTCTTGCAGCGGGCGTCCTGTCGATCACCGGCGCTCTCGCTGCGTTCTTCAAACCCGCTCATGACAAAAGCGAACTCGTGGCGATTGTGCAGGACGACAAAACAGAGAAGGCCGTGTCCGACGCGACGATCGAGATCCTGACGCTGCAGAATGCCGTCGTTACGACGCTGACGCCGGACTGGTACGGCAAGGCGCGCTGCGCGTTAGATGAAGGTCACTATCGCGTGCGCGTGAGTCATCCTCGATACGGCGCAGAGGTCCGCGAGGTGCAGTTGGTTTCAAGACAGAGCACGGAGGTTCGCGTGCAACTGCGTACAGGCACCTCTGTCGGTGGGGCCATGCGGCGGTTGTTCCACCGCTAGTCGAAGGGAGGTTCTCAGGTATTAGTGTATGTCGCGGTTCGAGTCAATTCAGGGACAGTCGCTAATCCTGGAAGCGGGTCCGTTTGCATCGGTTGCGCGATCATGATTTTCCGTCGAGTATGCTTCTGCCCCGCGGCGTAAGAGTCACCTTGGACTCATTCATTGCATCTTCGAACTGGATGAGACCGTTGATGAGTGCATCCTCCCATACGGAATGCCGAGGGCACGTGGTCCGCCACGCCTCCATGGCCTCCGCGTAGGTCCGGGGACGGCTTGATATCCAGGCAAGAAACTCCCGAGTCAACGGGCTCACGGGCTCATTCATAGAGTGCTCCGTCATCCTGGGATGCAAACGCGAACAGGATTCAGGTCCCATTCTACGCTTCCCACTTCTCCGACACAGCCATCAGATCCCCATCTGTCATATAATGCCGCCTAACTCAGCAAGGTTTCAAAGGGAAGCCGAATCGTTGGTCGCGCTCGGTCATCCGAACCTTGCGCAATCTACGATCTTCAAGAAGCCATGTACCGGTGCATTAACAATCAAGGAGTGCGCTCATGTTGAAAGGGGTATTCGTCGTTTTCACTATTTTGCGGATAGAGACATTGGTGGCACAGCCCCTTTTCGTCCAGCAGCCGTGCGAGGGCCTGGTGAATCTGAAGCTGCCGCATACAACCATTACTTCTTCCGCGATGATTCCCGCAGGGCCGCTTTCTATGCAGAATCCCGGCGGAAACACGACGACTCTCCCCGTGCCGGCGCGATGCGAAGTCAAAGCCGTCAGCCGACCGACCAGCGATTCGGAAATTAAGTTCGCGGTATGGCTGCCGCTGACGGGCTGGAATGGGAAGTATCGGCAGGAGGGGAATGGCGGTTTTGCCGGCAGCATTCCGTACAGATCCATGATTGATCCATTGCGGCGTGGCTATGCAACGGCGGCAACCGATGATGGCCATGAAGGTCCCGGCACCACTGCGAATTGGGCGATCGGCCATCCGGAAAAACTCATCGACTTCGGTTATCGCGCCGTGCATGAATCCAGCTTGCAATCCAAAGCCATCGTGCGCGCCTTTTATGGCAGAGAGCCTTCGGTCAGCTATTTCGAAGGATGCTCTGACGGCGGCCGAGAGGCGTTAATGGAAGCGCAGCGGTTTCCCGAGGACTTTGATGGAATCATCGCGGGCGCTCCGGCCAACTCCTGGTCTCATCTTTTCACGGGATTCATCTGGAATCTGCAGGCGCTCCTCAAAGACTCGGACAGCATGATACCGGCCGCCAAGCTGCCGCTGATCCAAAACGCGGCGCTGGGGATGTGCGATGCTGCGGATGGCCTGAAAGACGGACTTATCCAAGATCCTCGCACTTGCCGTTTCGATCCATCGGCCCTTATCTGCAAAGGCAGCGATAGTAGCGAGTGCCTGACAGCATCGCAAGTCGAGGCGCTCCGAAAGATCTATGCTGGTCCTAAAAATCCGCGGACGGGCGAACAGATTTTTCCGGGCTATGCGCCGGGGAACGAGGCTGTACCGAATTCATGGGCAGGTTGGATTATAGGATCGGCGCAAGGATCTTTGCAGTCGGCATTCGGCAATTCCTATTACGGTGATGTTGTATTTGAGAATCCCAAATGGGACTTTCGCTCGTTGAATTTCGATCGTGACGTGGCGCTCAGCGACGAAAAAGCCGGTTGGATCTTGAACTCGACGAGTCCCGACCTGCGGTCCTTCCGCGCGCATCGGGGCAAATTGATCCAGTATCACGGTTGGGCAGACGCGGCGATCGCTCCCACGAGTTCGATCGAATACTACGAGAGTGTGCGATCATTCCTCACCAAATATCCGGACGCGCGAAGCGAGTCGTCGGGGCCGGTTGAAGGCTTTTATCGATTGTTCATGGTTCCCGGAATGGCCCATTGCGCTGGCGGAATCGGCCCGACGAATTTCGGAAACGCCGTCAGCGACGCCCCGCCAAGTGTGGAACCCGGCCGCGACATTTTCGCCGCGTTGGAACAATGGGTCGAAAAAGGCATTGCACCCGATCAACTCGTGGGCACCGGGCCCGTTCCAACTGATCCTTCAAAAATGATGGCTCGTCCACTATGCCCCTATCCGCAGGTGGCGCAGTACAAGGGAAATGGCGATCCGAACAATGCCGCAAATTTCATCTGCGCGGCGCCCCGATAGGCAACGATGTGGCACTCCGGGGGAGGAAAGCATGGATTCTTTTGTGAAATACCAACGGCAGCTTTTAGAGCAGGCGCGGTTCGTCAACTACGAAACGCCCATCAGCGAGGCGACGGAACGAGCCTTTCTCGCGGTGCCGCGGCATCGGTTTGTGAGTCGGTACCGGGCGTTCGGGACGAAAGAGTGGCAAGAGGTAACGCAGGAGAACTTACAAGAACATCTGGGACGGCTCTACGCAGATGGGCCTCTATGCCTGCTTGGCGATGATGATGACGATATTCCTTCAACCATTTCGCAACCATCATTCGTTCTACGGTGCCTCGATATGCTCCAGCTTCGTCCCGGACAGAAGGTGTTCGAATTGGGCGCAGGAAGTGGCTGGAATGCGGCTCTCATGGCGCACTTGGCCGGCCCGGACGGCCATGTCTACACTGTGGAGATCATCCCGGAACTAGCCAGCCGAGTTAGCAAAACCCTTGACGCACTGGGAGTCACCAACGTCACCGTCATTGCAGCCGATGGTGGAGACGGCTATGCGGCAGGTGCACCATACGAACGCGCAACCTTCACGGCGGGGACTTACGATCTGCCCCGCCACTTTTATGACCAGATGAAGGACGACGCGCTGTTGTTGGTCGGCATCAAGAACGAAGGCGGGGGCGACAATCTGTTTCTGTTACGAAAAAGAGCAGATCACTTTGAATCGGTGGAATCCATGCCTTGCGGGTGGGTCCAGTTGAGGGGTAAGTATCAGATCGAGAGTGCCAACCCGCAACCGATTGAATCGCTGTCAGAATGGGACGATCTCCGGCGCGAGGAGATTTCACGAACTCCGTACTGGTGGAGCGTGAGGGCGAGACCAATTTGTATGGGCCACGCTTGGAATCCGCTCGTTTCTCGGCATCACGGAACCACTTTTCCGTACTTTTAAGGTGGAAAAGACCCCGGAGCGACCGCGTGAGGAACGCTATTTCGGGTTGTGGGATCAACCGCACCATTCTTTAGTGCTCGCCAAGCACGATTGTCTGATTGCGTATGGAAACCTCCTGGCTAGGGAGCGTCTGATGCAACGAATCCGGCAGTGGGTGGATCTCGGAATGCCCACCGGTGCGAGCTTTAGCCTCCAAGTTTATCCTGTGGGAGTAGCACGGACCGCTCGTGACAATCAATGGATTGTAAAACGTCGAGAATCTCAGTTCCTGTGGAGCCTCGCCACATCGGCACACTCGGTATGAGAAGCCTTACTTTCCGTTTGTCCCCTGGTTACTGCCAACACCAGTTACGAAATCCCAACCCGTAGTCGCGTTAAAACTGCCCGCTGTGCCGGAGGTGATGTCTCGAAAATCGCTGCTATTCGACATATCGCTGTAAATCGTGGTGAGTTCGGTATTGCTGCTCGCATAAAAATGCCCGGCTAGATTCACAATGCCCGCTAGCGCAGGGGACGCAACGCTAGTCCCACCGAAGACCAACCACCCGCTTACCCCCTGGCAGAGGGTGCTGTCATAAACTGAGACACCCGAGTTCGGGTCCGCATCGAAGGAGAAATCGGGTACTCCACGCTTGGCACCCACGACGCTGCTGACGGCGTCCTGATAACTTGGACGGTTCTCATACAGACTCTTCCCGCCTCCACTTCCGCTCCAGCCGGTTTCGCTCTGGAAGTTTCCATTCGCGTCTCGGTGAAGAGTCGTCCCTCCCGCCGAGACCACGTTCGGAGAAACCCCCGGATAAATCGTTTTTCCGCCCGTGTCCCCGCTCGCTGCGAAATAGACTATCCCCGCGGTCGTGAAGTGCGAGTCATAGCTGGCTTCGCTGGAAAACTCGCTGCCGCCCCAACTCATGGAGACCTCGCCCCAACTTCCGTTTGAACTCACGAGGTTGCTCGCCACATCGACGGCTTGGAATAGATCCGAGAAAGAGTTACTTTTTGCTTCCACGAGGATGATGCGTGCGTTCGGTGCCATGGCGTGCGCCCACTCGATATCCAGCGAGGCCTCCTGTGCCCAACCGCAGTTGGAACGCGGCTTGCTTCCGTTCGCGAATACTTTTTGGAAGCAACCGTTGGCTGTGGTACAGGGCGGCAGTGCAAACTGTAGCGAGAATACGTTCAGGTCATTCTCTGCTGTGGGGTAGTCGTAGGCATCGACAATGGCGATCACTTGGGTCCCGCCCGAGGTGGGTAGATTGTAGACGGGACGGAGCGACTGCGGCGTCTCGCCGCTGGGTGCAGTTCCCGTGAAGTTTGGCCGGGCTATGATCAAGTGGTTGGTATGCGCATTGATGCTGATGTCCTCCAGGCGTTCCACGGTGGTCTCTGGGACGATCAGGACGTGCTGCGGTGCTCGGCCTTGGGCGTGCGCCGGGGTCGCCGAAAACAATAGGGGGACTATTATCACAAGCCAGCCTCGGACGATTCCCGACAGTATTCTGCGGTGTTTCCTGGGCGTCATTTCTAAAACCATTTGTCTCCTCTGGATGGGCGTCTCTGGAACTTCGGACTAAAAGCGGCGCGGGGAATCTCTTTAGATTCACCGACTATTCGTTCTTCGCAGATTGATTTTCAGGGGTCGGCACTAAAATGTCACCTGAACGTTTGTGCCGGTTGTGAATTTTGGGCAAACATGGGTACGGACCCGAAGAAAAAGTTTGCTTTAAAGTGCCGGTCGTGCAAATTTGAGCCGGTAAAAAAGAAAGGACAAGACGATGCATAAGAAGGCAATTTCGATTCTTGCACTCGTGTTCACAGTTTCAATGGCAATTGGAAGTTCGTCTCGAGCTCAGGGTCAGGCAGGCCAGGGCCAGAACGCAGGTAAATCTGCGCCTCCAAAGTCAGCAGCCGCCACCCACACCTTTATTTCTCGTGCCGATATCGAGACCCTGATGAAGTCCGACGGGGACCATCCGGCGCGCGTGGTGGACATTGCTAAAAGCTACAACCTTGGTGCATATCTTCTCCATCTCTCCGCAAGAAAAGCCAACCCCGAAACACTAAACGGCTGGGCGCACCACGACATCTCGGAACTCTACTATGTGATTAGAGGCTCAGGGGCATTCTTAATTGGAGGCGAACTCGAGAACCCGAAACAGGATGACCCCAACAGCGAATCCGTGAAAACGGTTCGAGGACCCAGCATGACCGGGCGGATGAAGGGGTATAAGACTCAGAAATACGTCGCAGGCGACGTCATTATCATTCCGGTGGATGTTCCGCATTTGCCCACTTACGAGGTTACGGAGGCCGCCGATATACTCAGGGTAGTGATCGACCCTCAGAGGGCCTTAAGTCTTAAGTAAGACGAACACGCCTCATCGCATCGAGAAGCTGCTGGACGGGGGAACGTTTGTCGAGGAGTTCATGCTGGCGGAAACGCCATCGACGGACTTCGGCATGGCCGAACGGAAAAAACCGACGGACGGCGTCGTCACCGGCTATGGAAAGATCGACGGCCGTACGGTGTATGTATTCGGTCAGGACTTCACCGTTATTGCCGGGACAGTCGGCGCGGCGCACGCCGAAAAGATCGCGTACTGCATCGAGACTGCCCGCAAAATCGGTGTTCCAGTGATCGGGCTTTACGACTCCGCAGGCGCTCGCATCCAGGAGGGTCTGGACGTCACGAGAGCCATTGGGAAGATTTTCTTTCAAAACTCCATCACATCCGGAACGGTTCCACAGATCTCCGCGATCATGGGACCATGCATCGGCGTCGCCGCGTACTCGCCTGCATTGACAGATTTCATCATCATGGTTAAGGGCACCAGCCAGATGTTCATCACCGGACCATCGGTTATCCGGGAAGTTACCGGCGAAGAGGTCTCGATGGAAGAACTCGGCGGCGCAAAGATCCATTCGGAGATCTCTGGCGTGGCAGACCTTGTCACTTCGAACGACGAAGAATGTTTACAGCACATTCGAAAACTGCTCGCCTACATTCCGTCAAGCGCATTCCAGGTTCCGCCACGAGTCGTATCCACCGACGATCCGAATCGAAGGATCGAGGACATGGAGAATCTCGTTCCGGAAGATCCGAAGAAGCCCTATGACGTGCGCAGAGTCATCCGCCGCCTTGCGGATAATGACGAGTTCTTCGAATTGAAGCCAAAGTGGGCCCGCAATCTGGTTACCGGTTTTGGGCGACTCCATGGCCATTCGGTTGGATTTATCGCAAATCAACCGTTGTTCCTGGCTGGCAGCCTGGATGTGGATTGCTCCGACAAGGCATCGCGATTCATTCGATTTTGCGACGCGTTCAGCATCCCGATTATCACTCTCGTCGATGTTCCCGGTTACTTGCCGGGAACAAAGCAGGAACGCGCCGGCATCATCCGCCATGGCGCGAAAATGTTGTATGCGTATTCGGAGGCTTCTGTTCCCAAAATCACGCTGTACTTGAGGAAAGGATACGGCGGCGCCAAGCAAGCCATGTGCACGCGGGAAATGGGCGCCGACCAGCTCTTTGTTTGGCCGGGAGTGGAGTTGGCTGTGATGGGAGCTGCGGGCGCTGTAGGTGTCCTTTATAAAAGAGAGATCGAACAAGCGGCAAACCCCGAGGAAATGCGCCGGCAAAAGCTCGAGGAGTTTTCCGAGAGATTCAGCGGGCCTTTCGAGGCGGTCGCAAAGCAATACGCTCACAACGCCGTGAGGCCCGAAGAGACGCGCGTGCGTCTCATCCAGGCTCTCGAGATGCTTACGACAAAGCAAGAGGATCGACCACGCAAGAAGCACGGATTAATGCCGGTCTGACATCGAACAAGCAAAGGGTGCGACATGACGCCTGTAACAGCGCCGATGGTCGGTAAAGTTCTCAACATTCAAGTGAAGGTCGGCGACAGGGTGCAGGAAGACGACACGATTATTGTCATGGAAGCCATGAAGATGGAAATCCCCGTCGTTGCGCCGGTCACCGGCACGATCCAGGAGATCAAAGTGGCCGCCGGGGACATGGTTGAATCGGAAGCGGTCGTCGCTTTAATTGAATGAGCCTGCACACTTATTCTTGAGCGAATCCTGAGCAATCTTAAACCGAAGGCTCAAAGGCGGCGGGATTCCCCCGGTTTTCCAGAAACCGGAGTCCTGCATCGGCGAATAAGGCAAAGGTCAAGACATCTTCAACGAAGGTATCCGACAAACTGAGGTTCTTGTCCTGCGCGATTTGCCGAAGTCGCTCCTGTAATCGCCCCATTTCAGGTTCGAGACGGTCCGCTGGACGACAGCTAATACCGGGCTGGCCGCCCAGCACCCGGCTTTGCAGTTCCGCATTCACCGGCGCAGGAGTCGCGCCATATTCGCCTCGGAGCAATGCCGCCGTTTCCTTACTGATGATTTTGTAACGTTGTTTCATCAACACATTCAGCACGGCCTGGGTACCTACGATTTGTGACGTCGGAGTGACAAGAGGAACGTAGCCCAAATCCTGGCGAACGTGCGGGATTTCAGCGAGCACTTGATCGATCTTGCCTGTCGCTCCCTGTTCGCGGAGTTGATTTTCCATGTTACTGAACATGCCACCCGGCACTTGCGCGACGAGTATGCGTGAATCGACGCCCTTGAGGGCGCCTTCAAATCGAGCATACTTTTGCCGTACGTTTCTGAAATAGGCCGCAATTTCCTCGAGCGCTTGCAAGTTGAGGCCGGTGTCGCGCGGGGTGCCTTCCAGTATGGTGACGATCGATTCGGTCGCCGAATGCCCGTAGGTCATGCTCATCGAGGAGATTGACGTATCGACATAGTCGACTTCCGCCTCCACCGCCTTTACAATTGTTGCCGTACTCATACCCGTCGTGGCGTGCGTGTGCAGGGCGATGGGGACCTGAACGGCTTCTTTTAATCGTGAAACGATTTCATAGGCCGCGTAAGGCTTGAGCAGGCCCGCCATGTCCTTTATACAGATCGAGTGGCAGCCCATGTTTTCTAATCGCTTTCCCAATTCGACCCACATGTCCATTGTGTGTACCGGACTAATAGTGAACGCGATTGTTCCTTGAGCGTGCTTTTGTATGCGCAGCGTAGCGCGCACAGCGCACTCAATATTTCGGAGGTCGTTCATCGCATCGAATATGCGGAACACGTCGATCCCGTTTGCGGCCGAACGCTCGACAAACGCGTCAACGACGTCGTCGGCATAATGCCTGTAGCCGAGAATGTTCTGGCCGCGAAAAAGCATTTGAAGACGAGTATTGGGCATTGCTTTGCGAATTAGGCGAAGCCGTTCCCAAGGATCTTCCCCCAGATATCGAATGCAGGCGTCGAAAGTAGCTCCTCCCCAAACTTCGGCGGACCAGTAGCCGACGC
>QHXC01000608.1 GCA_003222815.1 Acidobacteriota bacterium
AAAACCTTGATCGTCAAGATGGCGAAGGGCCTGACACAGGCTCAGTCGCAGGCAATAGTGAGCCGGTCCGGCGGCACATCGAAGGGTTCAATTCCAAAATTGGATCTGCGGATCGTGGAAGTACCGGCGTACGCGCTCGACGCGGTTACGAAAAGCCTCAAAGGTGACGCATCGGTTCTGAGGGTTGAACAAAGCCTGACGCGAAAATCGCAAAGCACGCCGTCGGACACGGACTACTCCAATCAGTGGGCGCTTCCCAAGATCGCATGGGACCAAGTCTATGGCACGGCCAACCCGCAATTTTTGACCAACGTCGCGATCTTGGATACAGGCGTGGACGCCAGCCATCCGGATTTGATCGGATCGATCGGACCGGGCACATCGATCATCGACGACTCCAACGGACTCACGGATACCAACGGCCATGGAACATGGCTCGCCGGCATCGTCGCGGCCCGCACCAACAATCTTCT
Organism: Acidobacteriota bacterium; assembly: GCA_003222815.1. GTDB lineage: Bacteria > Acidobacteriota > Terriglobia > 20CM-2-55-15 > 20CM-2-55-15 > 20CM-2-55-15. The sequence goes on from QHXC01000608.1 coordinate 474, forward strand.
GGGCGTCGCGGGCGTGGCCTACGACCATGTGCAGGTCATGCCGGTCAAGGTTTTGGATACTGAGGGTCTCGGCCAGGACAGTGACATTATCGCCGGAGTCGTGTGGGCAGCGGACAACGGGGCGTCCGTCATCCTGATGGCTTTCAGCAACACGGGTTTCAGCCAGAGCCTGCAAGATGCGATCGACTACGCGTGGAACAAGAATGTCGTGCTGGTCGCCGCCGCGGGAAACGACAGTAGCAACGCAGCGACTTTCCCTGCTGGCGATAAAGGAGTCATCGGCGTTTCCGCCACCGATCAGAATGACAACCTCGCCGCGACAAGCAACTACGGCAGTTCGATTTTTGTGGCCGCACCCGGTGTGGACATCTTGGGAACCTACAAGGATCACAGTTACGTGACGTGGAGCGGCACTTCGGGCTCGGCCGCAATGGTCGCCGGAACGGCCGCCTTGATGCGCGCCGTAGATCCATCGCTGACGAATGGCGTTGTCGTGAACCGCATCGCGCACACCGCCGATCCGGCAGGAACGCAGAACCAAACAGGAAATGGCCGCGTCAACATCGCGCGCGCCCTCGCCGATACCAGCACTGAGGCAATCCAACCGGCTGGCTCCAGCGGCGGCCCGTTTGTGGGGCCATACAAGCTGGCGGCCGGTCTTAGCGGCCAACTCCAAGGTCAGAACAATCCCCCCTGCATCTCCCCTACACCGTGTCCATGGCAGACCACAAATATGTCATTCTGGGCGGAGTTGCAGGTTGTACCTATGCGGTTGTACTTCGCTGGCGGAAATCACACCACCGATTCGGGCACATTTACGATAAGTATTGACCACGCGGACGGAAAGACCCAGGGTCTGGACGGACTTAAGAACTGGACCCCTTCGTCCAACGTAACGGTGACGGGCGGACTCCCGACGGGCGTCGTCTTTTCGTCGTCCACGAACGGGAACGGTGCTACCACTTGGAGCTACACGTTCACGGCATCGAAGGCCGACAACGTTGAAGGCTGGATCGAGTTCAATACGCAGCTCCTTGCGGGCGCTCATGAATTCACCGGCAATTCCCTTCAGGTGAAGGGCGCTGGAACTATAGGCTTCCAGAAGCCGGGTCCGGCGCCCGGCTCGCCGGATCTCGTTCTGACGAAGACCGCGCTTACCGCAGTGAGCCCGGGACAGACACTGACCTATACCCTGTCTTACCGGAACCAAGCATCTGGCTCGACGAACAGCGCGACCGGAACTCAGCTCACGGACGTGCTTCCGCCCGAAGTCACGTATGTCACGAATAGCTGCAGCGGGTGCACGTACGACGGTCTCAGCAGGACACTCTCGTGGTCGCTCGGAACGATTCCTGCCGGTTCGACGCTAGCGACGAAGACGTACCAGGTCACGGTAGGGTCGAACCTCACAAACAACACATCCTTCACGAATAACGCCAGGATCTACAGCGCCGAAAACGACGTGAACATCGAAGACAACGTCAGCTCGGTGACGACGACGGCGTTCGTCGCGTCCATCTCCGGGACAGTCATCGACGACACGAACGGCAACGGCGCCGTCGATGGGGAAGGCGGTCTTGCCGGAGCAACTATTAGTCTCTTCATCGACTCGAACAGCAACAGCAGCTACGACGCCGGCACAGATGCGCAGGTTGGTTCGTCGATCATCACAACCTCGAGCAGCGCCGACTGGGCGTTCACAGGACTGACCATTAACAAAACCTACTTCGTCGTGAGGACCAATCCAGCAGGCTACACGTCAACGAACGCGATCGCAGGCACTGGCACTAATTCGACCGCAACGAAGGTCACAAACGACCAGATCAAGGTCGTCCTGGCGAACAACGCGAACACTTTCAGTTCAAATAACCAGTTCCTCGCCTGGGTGGCCGCAAACGCTTCGATCGCGGGCACGGTCTACAACGATGTCAACGGCAACGGAGTATTTGACAGCGGCATCGATACCGGGATCTCCGGCGTGAGCGTGGGTCTCTCCGGAACGAGCTCCGGCACGGCCACGACCGACGTCAACGGCGCCTACTCGTTCACAAGTTTGACCGCCGGCACCTACAACGTCGACTATACGGTACCGGCGGGCTATGCGAATACCGGCGTCAAGCCGATCAACAGCATATCGCTCCGACGAGCACCTACGGCGACTCACTAACCTTCACCGCGACCGTGACGTCAGCAGCGGGAAATCCAAGCAATCTTGGCACTGTCACTTTCTTCAAAGATGGCACGCCGCTCTGTTCTGCGGTGGCGCTCACCGGCAACACCGCGACTTGCTCACCAAGTCTCGCAGCTGGCGGCCCATACAGCATTACGGCGACGTACAGCGGCACGACGTTGGCGCCTGGCTACTCCGGGAGCACGAGCGGACCACTTGCGCAAACTGTGAATAAGGCGACATTGACGGTAACGGCGTCGAGCCCGACGGTGACGTACGGGGACCCGGCTCCGACAATCACCGCGAGCTATAGCGGCTTCAAGAACGGCCAGGATGCCACGGCCCTGACAACGGAGCCAGTATGTACGACGGCATACACGACCACCAGCGACGCAACCACGACACCATCGACGAACTGCTCCGGCGGTTCGGCGACGAACTACACTTTCAGCTATGTGCCCGGAAGCGTCACGGTAAATACGGCGACATTGACCGTGACCGCATCCAGCCCGTCGGTGTCGTACGGCGATCCGGTTCCCACGGTCACTGCCGGCTACAGTGGTTTCAAAAACGGCCAGAACGCGACCGCCTTGACCACTGCCCCAACCTGCACTACCGCCTATACGACGGCGAGCGCCGTCGCAAGCTCATCCGCAACCAGTTGCTCGGGCGGCGTGGCAACTAACTACAGTTTCAGCTATGTTCCCGGAAGCGTCACGGTGAATACCGCCACATTGACCGTGACCGCATCCAGCCCGTCGGTGGCTTACGGGGATCCAGTTCCGACGATCACTCCCGGCTACAGTGGTTTCAAGAATAGCCAGGACGCGACGGCGTTGCCC
>QHXC01000628.1 GCA_003222815.1 Acidobacteriota bacterium
CCAAGTTCCAGCGTGGTGAATTCACTGCGGGCTGGCTATTCTCACTACTACCAGGTTTTTCAAAGCGTCGATCACACGCAAAATCCTGCGAACTACTCGTACAATGGCAATGCTTACCACCTGTATACCGGCCAAACCAATCCTGCATACTTTGGGCTCCCGACGCTCGCGTTTCAGGGCGGCTTCTCATTTCAGGTTGGGCTGGGCTGGCCCAAGACCGTCGGTCCCGACGGTGTTTACCAGATCACCGATAGCGTCTCGATCCTGCGTGGTAAACACGCCCTCAAGATTGGAGGGGAGATTCTCGTCAATCAAAGTACGAACGACGTCACCGCAAACACAAAAGGTCCTGTACCGTTCCCGAATTTGCAAAGCTTCTTCAGCGGCAACATGAATAGAGCGCTTATCGCTGCCGGAGATTTCCGGCGGCATTTGCAAAGCGACGGGTACGGACTCTTCGTTCAGGACGACTGGCGGGTCACTCCCAAGCTCACAGTGAACCTGGGATTGCGCTATGAGCTCAACACCGTAGTGAAGGAATCCAACAACCTGATCGGGAACTTCGATCCGAGCGCTGCTCTGGTCCAGGCTGGAAAACAGGTCGGGCCCGTGTTTAATGGCGATCACAACAACTTCGCGCCTAGAGTCGGCTTGGCATGGGATGTGACCGGCAATGGCAAGACCGTCGTGCGCGCAGGAGGCGGCATCTACTTTGAGCAAGGCAGCTTTGATGCGTTGATGGCTCTCGGCAACCTGCTGGGACTGCGCACTCTGCCGACAGGTGTCGCGCTTTACACGAACGGCAACCCAAACCCAACGACTGCCGGCGGAACGATCAATGTCGGGGCCATCACATTCACCGGTGGGGCGCTCGGATCGCAGACCGCGGCCGGAACGATCAAGTACAACTGGGCGAACAATAGTTCGAACACGCCTATCTATTCGGCGTCGCCCGCCTGCGGCGACGGGACAGTCACGCTACCGTCCGGACTCAAGCCACAGCCTTGTACCGTCATGGGAGTGGACCGCAATCTCCGCACACCCTATATCAGTAAATGGAACCTCGATATCCAGCGTGCCATCACGAACAACCTGTCCCTCGACATTGCATACGTGGGCAATCACGGCACGAAATTGGTCGGATTGACGGACTTGAACCAGCCACAGTTGGTTGGCGGTTTTAGTCCCGGTTGGGGAAACCCGGCGATTGCCAGTAGTCCGGCTGGGGGATGCCTTGCGAGCGCTCCTAAGTATGACAACTGCAGCCCAGACACTGCAGCCGAGCAGGCAGCTCGGCCATTCGCAAGCAAGTTCCCATACTTGGGTTACATCAACTGGCTATCGAACAACAACCAATCCAACTACCATGGACTACAGGTGTCCATGACCCAGCGGACTTCGCATGGGCTGTCCTTCGTTCTTGGGTACACGTACGCTCATGCACTGGCGATGTCTTCTGATAATTGGAGGTTCAGGAATCCTATCAATAGCAATAACACCAGAGACCTCTACGGATCGAGCGAGTTCGATATCACCCATCGGTTCACGTATTCGTTGACCTACGCCATTCCCGGCATCAGGGCGCCTGGACAGATCCTGCAGGGCTGGTCTCTGAATTCGATCGTCTCGATGCAGAGCGGTCTGCCCTGGGGTATCAACGACACGACTACAGATTTCAGCGGAACTGGTGAGGTGAGTGCCCAAAATACCGATGGCGAACGATGGAATTTCTTCGGAAATCCTGTTGACTTCAAGACCTCCAAGGCGCTGATCAATACCAACGGCGGCAACGGCGGAATTCCTTACTTCCCCGGCGTCAGCAATGCGAATTGTCTGGCGAAGGCCAGCGCCACAGGGCCATTGGGTGTGGCATCGCTCACGAACCTGGGTTGTTACGCGTCGGGCAGTTCCATTCTCGTTCCCCCTGCGTACGGAAGCTATGGCACGCTCGGCCGTAATGTGTTCCGAAGCCTGCCGTATTACAACTGGGATCTGTCGGTGACAAAGAGCTGGAAGTTCCAGGACCGCCTGACCACTCAATTCCGGGCCGAGTTCTTCAACATTCTCAATCACCCGAATATCTCTAATCCATTTGGAGGACCAGGCGGCGACAATTCCTTTACCGATCCTTCGGGGACGGCCGGCTCGAGTTTCGGCTTCCGGCCCGAAACACCGGATGTGACCAGCTCGAACCCGGTGCTCGGGTCGGGCGGACCGCGTGCCATCCAGTTGGGGCTGAAGATCATCTTTTGAAGATGATTTTCTACCTCCACTGCGGCCGCTAATATTCTTCATCCCTTGCCAAACAATTGAAAAGGCGCCCAATAAAAGGGGTTCGGGTGCTCTTCACGAATAGCCTTCATCGCAAGATTTAGAGCTTTCGACTTACTGGTGCCGCTCCGCCATGCGTCGTAAAAATGACTCATCAATTCAGCCGTGCACCGGTCATCGACGTTCCAAAGACTTAACATCAACGAGCGTGCACCCGAATAGAGAAATCCCCGCATCAGGCCCAGCAGATCGTCACTGCCGGTGACCTGACTAATTCCGGATTTGCATCCGCTTAAAGTGACCAGGTTGGTCTGGCAGGTCATGGAGAAGAGGTCAAGCGCGGTAACCCAGCCATCGGCCAGCTTGAATCCGGAGAACATCGGATTGTCCTGCCGGAACAAGCCGTGAGTTGCGATGTGCAGGAAGGAGGCCCGGCGCGACGCTTCAGCGA
>QHXC01000629.1 GCA_003222815.1 Acidobacteriota bacterium
TGAGTCCATTTTGAGTCCAATAAGCGCCGAAAATCACGTAACAACAGACAAGGTGAAGCAGGAACACGCAAAGCGAATCAATAAGATTCACAACTAAAGTTAACCTTGACACGGTAGAGGTCATCGGTTCGATCCCGGTCGCGCCCATTGGTTGTTCTTGCTTCAATTCAATAATTTACGGCCAGCCTAAACTCCATCTCGTTCGGTTGATCAGCCATTTTTCGACGAATAATTGTTCGCAGATTGGACCAATTCATAGTGTTCAGTTGCCGTAAATCCAGTGGGAGATCGTTTGCGCCATGGCCGTCCGGATTCGGCCAGCGTCTGACGAGTTGGACTACTCGAACCGCAGCGCACGCACCGGGTCGACGCGAGCGGCGCGGCGCGCGGGCATCCAGCACGCCCCCAGAGCCACCAACAACAACAGTCCTGCGACGGTCGAGATGGTCAGCGGGTCATTCGCCGAGATCCCATAGAGCTGTGACGCGATCAGCCGCCCGAGCATGAGCGCCGTCGCCAAGCCCGCTGCCAGCCCCACGAGCACAGGGGTCATCCCCTGGCGAAGAACGGAAGCCATCAGCTTGCCTGTCGACGCTCCTAGCGCGATGCGGATGCCGAGCTCCGAGGTCCGGCGTGTAACCGTGAAAGAAATCACGCCGTAGATGCCGAGCGACGCCAACGCTAAAGCGGCGACTCCGAATGCCGCCGCGAGGTTCATTTCGAACCGGCGGACCGCGACGGAGCGGTCGAGGATCTCTTCCATGGTCTCGGGCGGAGTAAGGGGCATCTCCGGATCTTCTCTGGCGATCGCCGCGCGAACCTGGGAAATAGCAGCGGCTGGATCGCCTTGCATGCGCAGCACGAACGAGCCCCAGCCTACGGCCTGAAAGCGGTAGGGCGCGTAGACTACAGCGGGCGGCTCGCGGTTCAGCGCGCCCTCGCGCGTGTCGGCCACCACGCCGACCACTTCCATCGCGCGGAAATCGATGCCTCCTCCCGGCAGCCGCTTGGGTTCGAATCCTCCTGGGTTGCGGACCAGCGTGAGCATGCGAAGGTGCTTGCCCAAGGGATTCTCTCCGGGCCACAGCAGGGCCACCACCTTGTCACTCACCACGACGACATTTCGATCGTAGTCGCGCTCTTCGATATAGCGCCCTTGCCGCAGGGGCACGCCGAGCGCTCGCCAGTAGTCGGCGCTGGCGAATCGATAGTTGGCGGCGTAGGGACGCCTCTGTGCCTCGGCCGGTTGATCGAAGTCCTGAAGAGTGTCAATGAAGGACTCCCCTCGCAGAGGAAGTTGGCTGGTGACGCCCGCATGTTCGACGCCCGGAATCGCGGCGATCTCGCGCAGCATGCGGTCCAGAAAATGAAATTGAACGTCGTCTGCTCGATACTTCGTGGAAGTCAGGCTGAACGCTTGCGTGATGATGTGCTCCGTCTCAAATCCCTTGTCGACGTGCAAGAGACGGAAGAAGCTCAAGCCCAGAAGCCCTCCGGCAATCAACAGGACGGTGCTGATGGCCACCTCCGCGCTGACCATCCACTCGCGCAGGCGAAGCTTGGAACGGCCCTCGGTGGACTGCGTGGACGCGCTCTTCACCGAATCGAGAGGCGGGGTTCGGGACAGACGCCACGCCGGAAACAAACCGCACACCAAACCGGCGAGCGCGGCGCTGGCGGCGGCGAACGCGATCACTCCCCAGTCGATGCCGACTTCGTCCAAGCGAGGAAGGTCGACGGGCGCGGCTGCGACGAAAGCCCGCACGCCCAACTGCGCGAGGCCGACTCCGGCGATCCCGCCCAGCACGATCAGCACCAGCGCCTCGCACAGCACCAGGCGGAACAACGCCGCCCGCCCTGCTCCCAGGGCCATGCGGATGCCGGCTTCGCGGTAGCGCGCCGAGGTCCGGATCAGCATCAGGTTGCCGATATTGACGCACACGATCAGCAGGACTGCGCTGACCGTGCCCAACAGCAGGAGCAGCGCCTGGCGGGCGCCTCCCGTGACCTGGTCGTGCATGGGCGCCAGTACGGCATCGACTTCCACTTTGAACGGACGCACCAGCTCGCCCGACAGCGCCGACATCTCCGCTTCCGCTTCGCGAGCGGCAGCGCTCTTCTTCAGACGAATCACGGAAATATAGTCAAAGCCCAGCGGGCGGGCTTGCGAAACATCCATTCCCAGAGGACGAAAGATCTCCGGCGCCAGCGTCAGCCCGATCAGCGTTCCCCACTCCGCTCCCTTCGGCAGGTGCAGCGAAGCCGGCATGACACCGACAATCCGCACGGCGACTCCATCCAGGTTCAATGTCTGCCCAACGGCGGAAGGGTCGCGGGCGAACAGATCCCGCCAGAGGGCGTCGGAGATCAGGACGACGTCGGAGCGCCCGGGTAGTTCCTCTTCGGGCAGGAAGTCACGGCCTAAGGCGGGCACGACGCCAAGTGTACGGAACAGATTTGCCGATACGCGTAATCCCGGCACGGCGCGAGGCTCACCGCGTCCGGCGACCCCGAAAGCCACGCCATCCACCAGCGCGACAGATTCGCACGCCCGGCAGCGCGCGCGCCATTCGTGAAAGTGCCGTGCGTTCACGGGACCCTTCTGCCAACTCAGCAGCGGAAAGCGGGCATACGCCAGGAATAGGCGCGAGGGATCGCGATACTGCAAAGGCTCCAGCAGCACTCCCTTGACCATGGAGAACATCGCCGTCGTCGAGCCGATGCCCAGTGCAAGTGTTCCCACCGCCACGGCTGTGAAGCCGGGATGCTTCTTCAGTTGGCGGAGCGCGAGACGCAGATCGCGGACGAGGTTTTCGAGCGC
>QHXC01000630.1:0-3473 GCA_003222815.1 Acidobacteriota bacterium
TGCTCGATGGAATCGATAACGATGCGGTGGGCGCGCAGTACCGTCTCATCATCGATCTCGCGACGAAGCAGCATGTTGCCACCAGCGGCGTTAATGTGCTGACCGGCATGCACCCATTCGCCTTTGAATACCGGCTCGCGGCTGCTCGTCATTGTGGTGACAATCTGGCTGGAGCGTACGGCCTCTTCAGCAGAGCCGGCCGGCACAAGCCTGGCTTTGACACGCGGCTGCATTCTGGCGATGAATGCTTCGCGGCGTTCGGGCTTGCGATTGACCACCCACACTCGTTGTAGGTTGCGGACGGCGTCCATCGCAAGCAATTGAGTCTCGGCCTGCCATCCGGCGCCGAATAAGGCCGCGTCGCCGGCGCCCGGATTCGAAAGGATTCGGGTCGCCAGACCGGTCGCCGCGCCTGTGCGGATCTGGCCAAGCCGGTCGGCTTCCATGATCGCCACAAGTTCGGCCGTTTGAGCCTCGAATAGGAAAAACTGAAACTGGGCTTTCCCGGCTGCAACGGTGTAGGCTTTGTACCCGAAATACCCGGGGATCGCGGCGGCCATCATGTGAAGCGTGCCTCCCGGCATGCGAAGCCGGGTTCGAGGATTGGTGTACGCCCGGCCGGTGGCCTGATCTCGAAACGCCAGTTCGAGCGCGTCGATGACGTCGGAGACCGAGACGAGGCGCTCAACATCTTCTTCTTTGAGATATAGGACCTTCATGTCGCGATTATTGTATAGTCTTCCCGCGTACAGGCATATCGACGGATCGAGGAGTTGACTATGGCCTCCAATCTTGCATTTGGGGTGTTTGTCGCGATCGGGGCGCTCGGATTCTTGTTTCTTTTAATTTCGTTGTTCGTCGGCGAGCTCTTTGACCACGGCGCCGATCTTGTCCATGGCGGCTTCGAGCATGGCGGGCCAAGCTTCTTTTCGACACGCGTCCTCAGCGTTCTCGTGACGGCGTTCGGCGGAACCGGGGCCATTGCGACCCAGATGGGCGCCGGCATTGTCACCAGTTCCGTGATCGGCGGGTTGAGCGGCGTTTTCTTTGCAGGAATTATCTTTGCCTTTGCGCGGTTCCTTTACTCGCAGCAGTCTTCGTCCGATGTGAGGCGTGAGGACCTGATTGGCAGGACTGCGGAAGTGACGGTCACGATTCCTCCTGGCGGCCTCAATCGAATCGGATACCGGGCAGTCGGTCATCGTTCGGCCGAAGGTGAAGTAAATTAGGAGGAGTGATGCCGAATCTGGATATGTCAACTCTTGTTCAATATTTGCTGCCAATCATCGTTGTAGCCGTCTTCTTGTCGCTCATTATCGCAGCATGGCTCTACAGCCGAAATTACATCAAGGTGTCTCCCAATGAAGTCGCCGTGTTTAGCGGAAGGGAGCGCCGCCTGTCCGACGGTACCGTGGTCGGATACCGCATGGTGAAAGGCGGAGCGGGCATGCGGTGGCCGCTACTCGAAAAGGTGGAGTTTCTCTCGCTCAACGTCATGACCATTCCGTTGGAGATCAAGCGCGCGTATACGCTCAAAGGCGTGCCCGTCTCGGTAAAGGCGATTGCCAACGTGAAAATTCGAGGCGAGGACGCATTTCTTCAAGCCGCTGCCGAGCGGTTCCTTGGGATGAACCACGACGAGATCAAGCGCGTGATCTTCCAGACTCTCGAAGGACACTTGCGGTCGATACTCGGGACGCTTACCGTTGAGGAAATCAACAATGATCGCCAAAGCTTCGCTCAGAAGCTCACGTCGGAAGCGGCCACGGACCTGGAACGTATGGGGATCGGTGTGGACGTGCTGACGATCCTGGAAATCAGTGACGAGGAGCAGTACCTCGACGCTCTCGGCCGCCGCCGGACAGCGGAGGTCAAGCGCGACGCTGAAATCGGTGAAGCTGAAGCGCAACGCGACTCCAAGATGAAGGCTTCCGTTGCGATGCAGGAAGGTGAACGCGTGAAGTTCGATGCGGAAGCGCAGATCGCGCAAGCGCAGCGTGATTTTCAGATCAAGCAAGCGAAGTATCAGGCTGAAATTCAGGCCGAACAGGCACGCGCCACTCAGGCCGGCCCGCTGGCAGAGGCTAGCGCGAAACAAAACGTGATTGCCGAGCAGATCAAGATCGACCGGATCCGCACGCAGGAGCAGATCGCGGTTCAAGAACAGGAGGTTCTTCGAAGACAAAAGGAGCTTGAAGCCACGATCATCAAGCCCGCGCAAGCTGAGCAGCAGGCCCAGATCGTGAGAGCCGAAGCCGAGAAACAACGGCAAGCGATCGAAGCCGATGGCAAACGCCAGGCCTTGATCGCGCTGGCTGAAGCCGAGCAGCAGCGGCTCGAAAGGGAAGGCTTAGGCCGAGCCAAAGCGGTCGAAGCCGAAGGCCGTGCGCAAGCAGCCAAGATCGAGGCGATCGGATTGGCCGAAGCCCGCGCCATCGAAGCGAAAGGCCTCGCCGAGGCCGCGGCGATCTTGAAGAAGGCTGAAGCATGGAAGGAGTTTAACGAGGCCGCGAAACTACAAGCCGTGTTGGAGAAATTGCCGTCGGTCATCGAGTCGGCCGCTCCCGTGTTCGCCGCCATCGCGACGCCTCTGGGCAGCATCGATAAGGTCGTTGTCATTGACAACGGCAACGGTTCGGCCAGCTCCGGAATCACGCGATTCGCCCAGACCTCACCTAGCCTGGTGTTCAATGTCCTTGAGCAATTGAAGGCACTGAATATCAATCTTCCGGAACTGCTCGGGCAGCTCAATGGATCGGCAGAGGCAAAGCAGGAAAAGACCAAGGGGACGTAATACACGGCTTGCGAATTGAAAGCCCAGATGGAATTCTTGCGCGTGGGCAGGCGGGCGCGCGGAATGAAGAACGAAGATCCGCTGGCGGATTCTATCAAATACCCACGTCACTCGCGTATTTGAAGCTGGGCGACGAAAAGTTCGATGCGGAAGGGCAAGTTGGAGAGTAGGCAAAATAAGGGGCAGCGGGAGGAGTGAGCTGGCGGCGGCATAGGACAACCCTTAGCGCGTGGGCAGGATCATTGGCGCGCCTGCCTGATCAAAGTAATGCATCGTTATTGAGAGGGATGTCCCCGTGGATTGGGTGGTCGCTGGGAACAGGATGAATTGCGTTGTATATCCGCCGCCGTTGACGAAGTGCGGGAAATAAAGAGGCTGCGTGTCGGGGGTCGTGTCTTCGGGAATTGCCGGCGTTATGGTGATCAGGAAATCTCCTCTCTCGTTGTAACGCCCGCGAAGACCGACAACGGAGACGGCCGGACCTGGACTCGACACTCGCAGGAAGTGCGGACCAAACGTACTCGGCCCGGAAAATGAAGTTTCATCGAGAAACAGGGAGACGTGCGACATGGCATCGACATGGATGGTCGAGGTCGAAGGAAAGAACATTGAACCCTGTGCATCCGTAAGTTCCACAGTAAGATCCACAGGCGTTGCGGACGGGTTCGTTATCGCCAGT
>QHXC01000630.1:3484-5818 GCA_003222815.1 Acidobacteriota bacterium
CCTCAGTCACGCGGACCCCGTTGCTTATGAATGAAAAGATGCAGACGGCCGATGGTGCGGCTCCAATCTGCGGGATAACTCGAATGGCACCCGTTGTCGTCGTGCCCGCGGCCGCCTGGAAATGAATGTTTTGAGACGCGCGTGCGGCAATCGCGTAAATGGATGCGGTAATCGTGCTGGAATTTGCCCCGATGACCTGCAGGCTTCCCGAGATCGCCTGGTCCGATGGATTGACCAACGTAAGATCCGTTGTCCAGCCGCCGCCGTTTGCGAAGTGGGTGACGATCGCGGGCGCATTACTCTGGCTCGATATGTCGGCTACAGGCAATGTTGACATGAGAAATTCGGATCGCTCGTTGACATAACCGCGAAGCGCAACCGCGCTTACCGGAACGGGCGAGATGAAAGTAACCGTTCCATTCATCACAGCAGGTCCTTTGAACGGAGGCTCTGTCAGGAATCGCGCAATCTGGGCGCCGGGACCCAACGTGAAGCTTCCTTCAAGGGAGTTCTGGCCTGCGGCATCGGTGAAGTAAAAGGAAATATTGGCGGCCGTCGAATTCGGATTCGCGATGGCGATGCCGGTGTTCACGGCGCTTCCCGCCACGGCGATGGTGCGTCCGGAGCGAATGGCGTGCGCGGCCGGAACGGACGCTTCGGAGATAAGCACCCCATTCTGTTGCAGAGCAAAAACCGCAAAGCCTGCCGCAGTGACGCTTCCGGCATCGGCGGTGATCCGGGCATAGCCGGCCGAGACAGACGCGGCTCTTCCCGCCGTCGATCTTGAAAGATACCCGGGATCTGTAATTTGACTACGTATGAAAGACGGAGGCGCGTCGCGGGTCAAATGGCGGACAGTATTGTCGCGATCATCCGTGATAAAAAGATCCGTACCGCTTCCGGAAATTCCGCCGGCTCCATCGAGGAATATCGGTGAGCCCGCATCCACGTCACTGCTTCCATGAACGACCGGCGATATTTCGCCAGTGTCGATGAGGATCCGATAAAGGTACAGGCGGGCGAGCGGAGAACCGGTGACGGCAAATGTGTAGAGCGAATTGCCGTTGCCCCAGAGTCCCTGCACCGCTCCGACCGATGGCAGCGTCGCCACGGTGCGAACGGTGCCGGCATTCAGCGAAATCGCTCGAATAAAGTTAAGGTCGGCGACGTAGAGTATCGCGCCATCGCCCCAAAGAGCCGTTGGCACGCGGAATCGCGCGCTATCGATCGGGCCGTCAACTTCTCCGTACGTTCGGAAAGCGCCGGCGAGTGTGGTCACTTCATTGGTCGCGGTGTTCAACTGGCGTATGACGCCGTTGCTGGTGTCGGCGATGTAAAGGATGCTGTTGGAGCCCCAAAGTCCTGAGGGGTACCAAAACTGGGCGTCTGTGCCGGCTCCGTCGCGGGCCCCCGAAACTGTGCCGGTTCCCGCAATCGTCCTGACTTCGGCGGTGTCCAAACTCACGCGCCGAATGCTGTGCGCGTCCGTGACAAATAGGGATGTGCCGTCATCAAAGAGCCCAACAGGCCTGCTGAAGGCTGCGCTTTCACCGAAACCGTCCTGGATTGCAGAAATCGCCGGCCACCCTGCGATTTGAGTAACCGTACCGGTGGCTGGATCAACCTTGCGGATGCTGAAATTGCCGGAGTCCGCCACGTAGAACGTACTGCTGTCGCCGGAGATACCCAGCGGTGCCCAGAATCGCGCTTGAGTGCCGGCGCCATTCGCGAACCCGGTCGCCTGCGATAGCCCTGCAAATGTCGAAACGTCCCCGGTCGCGAGATCGATTCGCCGGATGACCTGTCCCTGTGCGACGTAGAGACTGACGCCGTCGCTCCATAGCGCCGTGATGTAAAGATTGTCTGCAGGCAAAGCAATTGGCGCGAATTCTCCGGTGTCCAGCCGAATGCTGCCGAGTTGAGGGCCGGATATCGCGCCAACGAAGAGCTGTCCGGCTGCGCCCGCAATCGGTCCGATATTGAACGGAACCGGAGGGAGGAACGTCTGTTCGCCAGAGGCGATGTCGAGTTTCTTGACTGTCCCGGAATATCCGGTGAGATAGAGGTTCTGGCCGTCGCTCCACAGGTCACGTGGCCCGGGCACAAAGTATCCGAGGCAGCCGCTGCCCAGAAAACAATTGCGCGGAGTGCCACTGCCGGTCGATGCAAGCTGCGTACTGGTGCCTGTAACCGCATCGATCCGCATCACGGTGCCGGAGGCGGCCGACGCCGCATAAAGAGTTGTTCCGTTTCCCGACAAACCCCAGGCGAAACCGAGCCCTCCGGCGACGGTCCGCACTCCCCCGGTCGTCAGGTCGATTTTTCGAATTGTGC
>QHXC01000631.1 GCA_003222815.1 Acidobacteriota bacterium
CCCGGCCCAAGGAATTGCTTAAACACTGGGGCGACGGCCGCCTGAAGGTGTACGTTATCTGGAAACTCCTGAACTTCCGCCGCGCGCACGCCGATCTCTTCCTCCACGGCGACTACATTCCCTTACGCGTGACCGGCTCTCGGCAGAACCACATCATCGCCTTCGCCCGCCGGCTTCACGACCAGTGGTGTGTCGCTGCCGTTCCGCGCCTGCTATCTAAACTCATTCGCCACGGTTCTCCACCTCTGGGTCAGAAGATCTGGAACGACACGATGATCGAATTGCCTACCAACCTGCCCGCGCAATGGACGGACGTCCTCACCGGCCAAGAATTGTCCACGCCGTTGTCGGCTTCCGCCTTGTTCTCCACCCTCCCCGTCGCTACGATTGCTTTGCTCTGACAGGACGCCACCCACATTGCCATGCACGCCCTACCCAGCTGGAGTCGCACTGGATTGCACACTTTTCGGATTGCGGATTTTGGATTTTGCAGTAACGTATTTACCATGGCCGAAGTGGTATACGTATCTAATATCCACCTGGAGCGGCGGAAGGGACCATTGCGGCTAGCTTATCTGCCGGGCGAGAAGGAGCCGGTCGTTTTCAGTGTTCATGGCGGCATCGCGAAGCATTATGGAGTCGACGAAAGCAAGCTTGGCGAATCCCACGCTGCCACGCTCGACTATATCGTTGCGGCCACCGGGGGCTGAATGGTGGGCACGTTTGGCGGCGCGCTGGAAGCGCGAAAGATTGATGCAAGCGATGGCCGATTAACCGCCGACGTTCGCGGCGAGATAGAGGCTGAAGACGGCGTTCTCGTCATCCGGCGGATACACGTCGAGTTCAGGCTTCGTGCTCCAGGAGATGTCCGGGATACTATCGAGCGTGTCCACGGCTTCTTTGCAACCAGATGCCCGGTATACCGGAGTCTGCACACCGCAATTGAGATCACATCTTCTTACACGATCATCCCGGAATAGAATTATTGCCACACCTCCAAGCTAGCGAAGCCGATCGACAGGGAAACTTGCCAGCGACCCACCCTCGATAGCGAGGGCCACCGCTGCGAACTGCGACGATGCCGAATCGAAGACAACGAACGAGTAGCTGGTTCCACCCGGTTCCGCACGCAAACCGAAAAAGCCTTGAATGAACTGCGCCGTGTGCTGTCCAGCACTCATCGCCAGGCTTTTGGAGCTCAGAATTGCGCCGGTGGTGTCTCTTAGTGTCGCATTAATTGTAGCGGGAGCAGTTCCAGTGTTGACCAGAACAAAACCGACGTCCAGACCATCGGCAACGTTCCGAACTCGTGGAATCACGAAGCTGGCCATGTCCGCGACACTGGCCTGCACGCCAACGCGTGAGTACAGTCGGTCGGTCGTAGCGTCGCGGAATTCGAAATACGTCGAGACGCTCACAGTTCCCGGGTTTGAAACGATTTTTCCCCAGTTCACCGTACCGGTCGAGGCGGCGCCGCCTGTGATGACGAGGATCTGATTCGCAGAAAGATTGGTCGGAGCGAGCATGCCGCTGAACGTCGGGATCGCAGTTAAATTCGTGGTGAATGTCAGGGTGGACGTGCTTCCATTCTGGTTATAGAAATTACCTGTCACTGAAACCGTGCTCGAACCTGTATTCACGATTTCCGTTACCGTCCTATAACTCGTGACATTACCGTCGAAGCTGCCGACTGCAATCTGCGGAATGATCTTCGTGATTGCCTTGCCGCCGGGTGGTGTGCCAGTCTGGCCGAGTGCCAGGAAATGCGAACGGAGCCCCTTCGTCCACTCCTCGCTACGAAAAACGAAACTCGCAAAAGCTATGGTCGCGATCACCGCCAACACGCCTGTCTTCCAAATCCTTCCGTTGTTCATCGAACCCTCCTGATTGGACAGCGGGCCATTTGACTGAAAAGTAGTACTACGGGCAAGTGAAAAACCAGTTTGATTCTGTAGGACCGATTCCGACCTTTGAAACCTCAATAAGCTGACTTTTTCCCCCAATTTCAACCCTTATACTTTTTGGAGAACGGCTTAGGAAAGAAGAGGGACCGATGCAGAAACTTTTCATTGGAAATATACCTCATGGATCCTCAGAGATGGAGCTTCAACAGTGGGTGGAGTCTCAGGGATTTGAGGTGGAGTCGGCACAGATTATTCGCGACCGGTCGACGGGCATGTCGCGTGGCTTCGGATTTGTGGTGTTGAATGAGGAATGGAACGTGAAAGAAGCAATCAGCGCTCTTAATGGACAACGCATGGGAGGACGCGTTCTCACTGTCAATGTAGCCGTACCGCAGTCGCCGCGCTCCGATGGGCTAAACTTCGGACAGCGGAATTCCCGACCAAGGCGAAACTACGGCGGGCCAAACACAGATTAGGTCTACCCCTAGCGATCCGTGAGTGTCACGTTTAGTGGTGCGCCTTCCTGATTGAAGAAACTCAAGACGCCTGAATTACTCTGTCCTGAGGGCCCGCCAACCACGATGAATTGCGTTGTATAGCCGCTCCCTTCGGCGATGTGCGGAAACATCACCTGCGTGGGGGAGCCGGCATCTTCCTTCAAGGGTCCTGTCGTCGTGATGAGAAGATGTCCGCGTTCATTGACCTTCGTGCGGAATCCCGCCGTGGTGAAACCTGCGCCCGACGTTATCACTGCCTTCAAGATGCCGTGGAACGGCGCGGTGACAATCGAACGGAGATCGGTACGTCGAACGGATTGGCTAGCGCAATGTTTGTGCGGGTGGATCCGGCTGCGGCCGCATCGAAATCACCCAGAGCTTCGGCATACAGCCTGAAGCTCGTTCCTGGCAGCTCTCCTTCGACAGCTGTTTGGAAGACGGTTTTACCTTCAACCTGATGGCTCACGATCGCATGGACGTGCGGCGTGCTGAATCCGGCAAACGGGACGACATGAACCGAGCCTGTCCGCAAATCGGCGAGCTGCAATGGCGTCGCATCCTGTGAAAAGAACCGCAGTGTTCCCGAGATATTCTGTTCCGGCGAGGCGCTGGTCAGGATGATCTGGCTGGTATATCCGGTGCTGTCGGCGACGTACGGGAATATCAGGCGTGCTGGCGAGGACGCATCTTCATTCAGGGGTCCTGTCGTTGTGATGAGGAAAATTCCGCTCTCATTATACATCGTCCGCAAACCCGCCGCAGTGATCGCTCCGGACGTGGCGGTCACTCGAAGAAAGCCTGTAAAAGCGCCTGTCAGCGTCTCGAATCCGGGGACCTGATTCAGGAACATCGCCACCTGCCCGTTGGGCTGAATCCGAATTGGTGCAGAAGTTCCCAGCAATCTTCCATCCAGCGACGTCAGATCCAGTCGCACAGCCGCGTCGCTTTCGGAACGGTTCGCAAATGCAACAGCCGTGCGTATAGACTTGGCTTTACCCGAATCGAAATCGCCAAATGCCTCTGCGTACAACCGGAAACTTGTGGCGGGCAGTTGGCCTTCAAGCGAGGTCTGAAGCACCGGGACACCGGAGCTCAGAAGGCTAAGCAGTGCATGAGCGTGGGGTGTATTGTTGCCGGCGAACGGAACAATATGAACCGAACCGATGCTCAGGGCATCCGCGGTACCTGCAGTTTCGATCCGCTGCGAACCACGCGGCGGAATGTCATATTCGACAACCGAAGCCGTCGCGTCACCGATTCCTACTTCAATCGGCTGGCCTGGTTCTGAAGAGCTCCCCTGGCTAAAGAAGCGTACTTCACCCGTGATTTGTTCGTCAGTCGTATTAACGAGTTGTTCTCGCTGGTAAGGAATCTAAGCGCGGTCGCCGAGATCGGAACCGAAGAACTGAAGTTCAGGGCGACCGTGGAGCCGCTTGGAACACTGATAGGAGCATCGCCGACGAAATTGAAAACCTGGCCGCCGGCGGGAACGGTGACACTTGCAGGAGCCGATGCAGTGCCGGCCGTGTCGGTGTATGAAAATTCGACCACAGCCTCTTCGTCGGCCGGATTTGCGATGGCCATCATCGAGCGAACTTTATCGTTGACCTCGACGAATAAGCGTCCGGCCTGTCTGAGCGGAGGCACAACCACCCCGGCCTCACTGTTGGTCACATTGTTCTGCCGGTATTCCAGAATTTGAAGACCGTTCAGTGCTGTGTTGCTCGTGGGCTCAGCCACGGCGAATCCGTTCAACTGCACGGTGTCTGAACCAGGGGTTGTGAACGAAACACCACTCCTCGCGGCAAAGGAAAAATCAGATTTCGTCGTACTTCCCGCTGTCTGAATGTGCTGAGCGCTACGCGGTGGAATGTCGTATTCAACTACCGAGGTGAAGCCGTCGCCGATGCCGACGTCAACCGGGCTGCCGGGTTGCTCGGGACTTCCTGGGCTGAGGAACCGCACTTCACCGTTCATTCGATCTTCGGTTGTGTTCACGAGAACGACCTGAGTGTTCCAAGCGGCGCCTTCCGCGAACTGCGGGATGACCACTGGTTGATCACTGACTTTCAGTGGTTCCGCAATCGGTACATTGCTGAGCAGGAAATCGCCGCCTTCATTGGTGAAACCGCGGAAGCCACTCGCCACTACCGGAAGAGAAGATGTGAAGTTCAACGTTCCAGTGACGCCTGCCGGTACTAAAAGCGGACTATCAGTGACGAAGCGGGAGAAGTGCGCATGCGCTGCGAGGGTCGTGGTCGCGAAGTTTGAAGTCGTGCCGGCCTCATCCGTAAAGAAGAAGTCCACAGTCGTGTCCGCGTCATTCGGATTGGCGATCGATATGACGGTTTGGGCCGCCCCTATCGTATCGACAAACATGCGGCCAATTTCAATGAATGGCGGGGTTGGAACTCCAACTTCGGTCACCAGGTCCCCAGACTGCCGGTGATCCACAATCGCCAAACCATTCAGACGTGTCCCCTGTGTTGCAGGTTCTGCCGTCGCATATCCAAAAACCGCGTCCGTGCGGGTCCCGCGTGTCTCGACGGACGTCCCGCCTTGTTCAGCGATTTGAAAATGCGAGCTTGCGACAATGTCCTCCGAATTGATCTTTGCGATGAAAGCA
>QHXC01000632.1 GCA_003222815.1 Acidobacteriota bacterium
AGAACGGCTGTTCATCCAGGAATGCCGCGGTTTGCCGATTCGCTTCCAGGACGGTCGTGCCGCCGCCGAAGTTCTGTCCCTGCGCGTCGGTGAAATAGAACGAGAGCGTTACGGCCTCCGAGTTCGGATTTGTGATCGCGAGACCGGTTCTCACTACGCCTGTCGTCTCCGCGTAAATGCGCCCGGTACGGCTGGGACTGACGGCGGGTACGCCGGTCTCTGAAACGAGAACCCCGTTTGAACGGAATCCAAATACTGCAATTCCAGCAGGTGGCGTCCCAGCCCCATTTGCCTGAATGCGGGCGTATCCCACCCGCAGTTGTTGGTCCGCTCCGATGGTCGTTCGAGCGAGGCTTCCGGAAGCGGAAAGCTCAAAAGCCACCGACGAAGCGCTCACGCGAGGCGGCGCGAGTGTGATTGTCCGAATCGCATTATTCCAGCTGTCGGCAACGTAGAGCGTATTTCCGTCGCCCCAGACGGAATTCGGTTTCTATAAGCGCGCGGTTTCTGCGCTTCCGTCTTCAGTTCCGAAAAGCGTTTCGCTTCCCGCAATGTTTGTCATCTCTCCGGTCGACTTATCGACGCGCCGGATAGAGTGACCGAATGGTATGTAAAGATAGCGATCGTCACCCCAAAAGTTGCCGCCTCCGAGATTCGTAAAGGGAACGGACTCCACGAACGTCGTGAGTTCTGAAGTCGCCAGATCGAACTTCATGATGGAGCGCCCAAATTGATTCGAGAAATACAGGAATCGTCCATCGCCCCAAATCTGGATTGGGCCAGCGAGACCGGAAAGCAGCGTTGTCACTTTTCTGGTAGCGATGTCGATTCGGCGAATGGCGTGGCCGTACGTATCGGCCACATAAATGGAAGTCGCGTCACACCACAAGCCGGCTGGACTATAGAATCGTGCCAGGTCCCCACCCGAAACAAGCGTGCTGACCTCCCACGTTTCCATGGTGATTTTACGAACGGCGCCATTGCCGTAATCCGCAACGTAGAGCGCTGTTCCATCACTGCAAATTCCCTGGGGCTCCCGGAAACGAGCGTGATTGCCGATGCCATCGCTCATCCCAAAATCACCCGCGAATCCGGCAAGGGTTCTGACCTCTTGTGTCCGGAGATCAATCTGGCGAATCGTGCCACTGTACCGGTCCGTTACATACAGACTACTGCCGTCGCCCCAGATCCCTGTCGGCAGGTAGAAGCGAGCGCTCATTCCCACGCCATCGGCGTTCACCGTCTTTCGCCCCGAAATGGTGCTGACCGCGCCCGTGGGAATGTCAACGGTTCGAACGCGTCCGCCGTCATCGACGTAAAGCGTGTTGCCCACTCCCCACAGCTTGCCGACTGGTGAGGTACAGGTTCACTCCGTCGCCCCACACATCGTTCGCGTACCCAACCTGCGCAAGGGTAATGACGTCATAAGTGTCTAGCGACATCCTCCGGATGCGGCCGTTCGCCGGAGAATCCACGATATAGAGATAAGCACCGTCGCCCCATATGCCTCGCGGACCAACGAACCGTGCGGACAGGCCGATGCCGTCGATGGACAACGCGGTCGGATTCGGACCACCTGCAATGGTTTCCACTTCCCCCGTCGCCAGAGTGAGCCTGCGGATCGACGCCACGTCGGTCATATACAGGTATGTACCGTCTCCCCACAGGTCTTCTGGACCACCCAAACCCGCGTCGGGGCCAACTCCGTCGACTTGGCCCACGGTTCCGGGGGAACCGGCCAGCGTGGTTACTTCGCCCGTTTGGATTTCGACCCTGCGGATCGTGCGATTGGTCTTATCGCTGACGTAGAGATACCCACCATCTCCCCAGATCGCCTGTGGATTATTGAACTGCGCCACATCTGGAGCGCCATCCCGACTGCCAGTTATTCCAGTCCCGGCAACGACAGAAGCGCTACCTCCGGCAATAGGTATCTTGTAAATCCGGTTTGACGCGGAGAAATACAGATACATCTCGTCGGACCAGGAGACGCCTGCTAGGAGATCTTGAACGTCGGCGCCGTCGGCTACGCGGAGCCCGACGCCGGCGAACGTGGTTAAAACAGAAGTGCGGAAGTCCGCGATGCGAATAACATGATTCCCGTAATCGCAAATATAAAGGTGGTCGCCGTCACTCCAGATTCCAGCGGGATTTCGAAGGCGCGCCTGCGAACCGGTCCCATCGGTCCAGTCTTGAGAGTTGGCGGTTCCGAGTATAGAACGTACCTTTCCCGTGGACTTGTCGATCCTCAGAATTTCAGCTGTACTGGAGGCGGCATAGAGGAAACCGTCAGTGCCGGACCATAGCCCGCCAACAATGCGGCTCAGGTCGGGAGTCGTCAGATTGGTTACAACGCGAAATGCATTTGTCGCGAGATCCATGGCGACGAGCAGCCCTTGATCGTAGGCAATGAAGAGTTCGCGGCCGTCCCCCCAGAGTCCGCCTGGAACCGAATTGCGCCCTGTGAGGACCGGCACAGTTATGGTTGTGACGGTATTCGCGACAAGATCGATTTTGCGTAACGCGCCGGGGCCCGCGAGGCCTCGAAGACCGTAGGTGCCGTCGTCGGCGACATACAGGAACCGATCGTTGCCCCAGACATCCAGTGGACCGCGAAAGGTCGCTTCGGATATAGGTCCGTCCGCCGCCGTGGGGGAAGTCTGGCCGGCAATCGTCACGACCTCCGCGGTCGTAATAGTCATCCGGCGAACACGGAAATTGCCTCTGTCGGCAATGTAGAGGTAGACGCCGTCGCCCCAAAGGCCGCGCGCACTTCTAAACCGCGCGGCCGCGCCGATACCATCCTGATAGCCGTCTTCGCTGCTGCTTCCCGCGATGAGCCGGACTTCTGCTGTTGCGATGGTGACCCGCCGGATGGCGTAGCCGGACTGATCGGAAACATACAGATACGTCCCATCTCCCCATATATCAGAGGGGTACCGGAAGCGCGCGGCCGGACCAACACCATCCGCGCTACCTAACCCGCCGGGACTTCCGGCAAAGTGCCGGACCTCGAAGGTCTGTTGCCCGAACAAATCCAGCGCGAAGCAGCAGAGCACGAAAACAAGCGCAACCGGTCGTGAATAAGCAACCAACACGCTTTTCGACGATAGCACAATGATGAAATTCCGCCGCGGATTACGCGGATTTCACGGATTGAATCCTCGTGCGTGGTTTCTGCGTTGACTTCGCCCGCCCGGCCAACAGCCACCGGCAAGTTGATATACGCCTGAGGAGGCTGCAATGAAAGACTTTCGAAAATTACAGGTCTGGGAGAAGGCGCATCAGTTGGCGCTGACGCTCTATCACGTCACCGCCTCATTTCCCCGCGACGAAACCTATGGGCTGGCGTCTCAGATTCGTCGGGCGGCATCGTCAATCCCATCGAATATAGCCGAAGGTTGCGGTCGAGACGGAGATGCCGAATTGTCGCCGGTAACCAGCACGACTTTTCCTGCCAAACCAGTCTGCATGGCTTCTCCTTTTGCTTCCCTCCGAGTATGATTCCTCGCATTATCCATTTCCAGGAAAAGCACCGAGGTTATCCGATATGAGACGGATTCGACTGATTGGGCATCTGAACTTTTCAATATGCCTGCTGGTCTTCGCTGTGACGGCTTTGACGCCAGCGAACGGTGCCAGCCTGCTTGTTCGAGGTGGAACTTTGATCGATGGAACGGGAGGCGCTCCAATCGCCAATGCCCGAATTCTCATTACGGATGGCAGGATCGCCCGGGTCTGGTCCGGAGACAGCGGGGCACGGGCGCTTCCGGCCGGAACCCAAATCGTGGAAGCTGGCGGCAAGTTTATCATCCCGGGACTTATCGATTCGCACGTTCATTACAACTGGTACATGGGTGAGTTGTTTCTTTCTTACGGCGTGACAACGGTTTTCGATCTGGGCGGAGGGCCCGTCTGGTCGATCGCCGTTCAGAAGGGACTGAACTCCGGCCAAATCGTCGGCCCTCGGTATTACTTCCACGGCGTCCTCGGTGGTGGAGGGA
>QHXC01000633.1 GCA_003222815.1 Acidobacteriota bacterium
ATGTCAGAGAGGATGGCGTAAGTGTCACCTTCCTTCACCAGACCCATCGCTACTCCGGCCACAGGAGCCTTGATCGGAACGCCCGCATCCATTAGGGCAAGTGCTCCGCCACAAACCGTTGCCATCGATGAGGATCCGTTTGATTCCAGAATATCCGACACCAGCCGGATCGTGTAGGGCCAGACATCCTCGGCTGGGATCATGGGCAACAGAGCACGTTCGGCAAGCGCCCCGTGTCCGATTTCTCGACGGCCCGGACCGCGCAATGGCGAGACCTCCCCAACGGAGAACGGCGGGAAGTTGTAGTGCATCAGGAACCGCTTATACGACTCGCCTTCAAGCCAATCCATCCGCTGGACGTCGTCGGCAGTTCCCAACGTCGCGGTAACCAGAGCCTGCGTCTCTCCACGCGTGAAGATAGCGGAACCATGTGTTCGCGGGAGCACGCTGGTTTCGATCCAGATGGGACGGATCGTATCGAACTTGCGTTTGTCTGGGCGCTCCCGCTTGTACAGAACCTGATCGCGGAAGATTCGTTCCTTCAGCGCGTCAAAGATACGCTTCACCATCTCGAGCGTTTTTTCATCGGCTTCCGGGAACAGCTCGACGGCTTTTTTCTTCGCCGCATCGACAAGCGCGTAGCTTTCAAGCTTCGGGTGTTTGTGAGTATCCAGGGCATCTTCGAGTTCGGCCCGAATCGCCTTTTCCACTTTCTTGGCGATAGCTTCGTCGATTAGTTCCGGCTCGACAGCTAGTTTCTGCGGTCGAATTTTTTCGTACAGTTCTTTCTGCAGTCCGATAATTTGCTTGATCGCCTGATGACCGAAAATCAAAGCTTCGATCATCACTTCTTCGGAAACCTCATTCGCGCCGCATTCCACCATCACGATGCCATCTTCCATGCCCGCAACCGCGAGATTCAGCCGGCTGTTCTTCAGTTCGGTGTAAGTCGGATTCAGGTAATAGCGGCCTTCAATCAGGCCGACACGTACTGCTGCGATCGGCTGATTGAACGGAATGCATGAGAGGTACAGGGCAGTCGATGCGCCAACAAGGGCGTGCATCGAAGGATCAATGTCGGTATCGGCTGAGAGCACGAGCGCAATCACTTGCGTCTCGTTCTTATAACCTTCAGGAAACAGCGGCCGGATGGGCCTATCGATCATCCGGCTATTGAGTACTTCTCGTTCGGAAGGCTTACCTTCACGTTTGAAAAATCCGCCTGGGATTTTTCCGGCTGCGTAGAAATTTTCACGGTAATCTACGGTGAGTGGGAAGAAGTCCAAACCTTCCCGTGGTTCTCGGTCCGCACAAGCTGTCACCAGTACGACGGTCTCTCCGTAACGGACCAATGCAGCTCCATCGGCTTGTTTTGCCAGCTTTCCGACCTCGATCGAGAGTTCTCTCTCTCCGACCATCGTACTGACTTTATGAACGTTCATGAATATTTTCTATCTCCTCTCTACTTCAATTCGAGCCAATTTTGCGCCCCCATCGATGGGTTGGGCGATGTCATGGATGACAGACTGGCTGCGACGACTTGATACAAAAAAAAAGACCCAAAAGCGATGCCCCGGGTCGTCTTTCATCGTTTCAATTTGTTTTGAGCGTTTACAGCGTTTACATTGCACCTTGGTGACGCTCTATTTTCGGATTCCAAGCTTGGAAATTATTTCGCGATAGCGTTCCGCGTTATACGTTCTGAGGTAATCGAGCAGGCGTCGGCGCGTACCGACAATTTTCAGCAGGCCGCGGCGGGACGCATGGTCTTTTTTATGCGTTTTGAAATGCTCGGTCAGGTACGTAATACGTTCGCTAAGTAAAGCGATTTGAACTTCCGGGGACCCGGTATCGGAAGTGTGAATTCGGTACTGGGTGATGATGTTTCCCTTGTTTTCCTTCGTCAGACTCATTGTCTACAATTCGGCCTCTTTCTCTAAGTTACAGCCTAACATACCGGCTTAATCCGAAGTATTTGAGGTTAGCACAAGTCGCGGACGCACCCAACCGTTTTCTACCGCAGCGACTGCAATGAACTCTCCTTTTTTGTTAAAGATGCGGGCGAATTCCGCATCGGCGTCACCGGGAATTTGGTTGCCATGCATGACTCTCATTTCTTCCGCTCCTGAAACTTCAATTCGGGGCCAGGATTCCAAGAGCCGGCTCATGGGAATCAAGTCGGAGGTCGACACTCGTTGAAGCGGTACCGCGTGCTCGAGCCGGAAATCGCCGGAACGAGTCCGCCGCAAGGCGGTCAAGTGGGCGCCACTCCCGAGAGTACGGCCCAGATCGTGAGCCAGGCTTCGAACATAGGTTCCCGGAGAACAGACAACGCGGACGGTTATCACTGGCGGTTCGAACCTCAGCATTTCGAACTCGTAGACCTCGACCTGGATCGGCGCGATCTGGACGGGACGGTTCTTACGAGCCAACTTGTATGACGGGACTCCCCCGATCTTCTTGGCTGAAAACGGGGGCGGGATCTGAGACAGCTTCCCTGTAAGGGACCGGATCACTCCTTCGACATCTTTCGCGGAGCTCAACAGCACACGTTCTTCGCTTGTTGGCGTACCTTCGCGGTCGTAAGTATTCGTCGAAAAACCAAAGCGGATTTCACCGATGTACTCTTTCGGCGAGTTCGGAATGAACCGTCCGAAACGCGTAGCCTTTCCTACCGAGACCGGCAGAACACCGGTGGCCATAGGGTCCAGTGTTCCCAGGTGACCAGCCTTTGCAACTGAAAGTCTTTTCGATCTCTATTTTTCTTCCGACTTGATCTGTTCGAGGAGTTCCTCAATGCGCATACCCTTTTCAACCGACTCATCGTAGTCGAACATGATTTCGGGGATCCGTTTCAGGTGGTGCAGGCGCTTGCTCAGGGATCGGCGCGTGTAGCCGGCCGCAGATTTCAGCCCTGCAATCGTCTTTTTACGCTGATCGGCGTCGCCGAGCACAGTCACGAAGACGCGCGCGTGGCGTAGATCCGGCGAGACTTTGACAGCCGTCACGGTCACCAGACCGATACGAGGATCCTGAATTTCCCGCTCAACGATCTCGCTGATCTCCATCCGAAGCTGCTCTTCGATGCGGTCAATTCTTCGTCCGAGCATCTGTCTAAACGATCTCGATATTGCACTGAATCATGCACTCGGGGGACAGGCGTTCGGCCTCTTGGGCCGCTTCCTGCAGCATCCTTTCAAGAAAGCCTTCGTCGGATCCAACCGTCACAACGCTAAGCTGTGAACGCTGCCACAAATCCTGATGATCAACCTCCGAAACCGACAC
>QHXC01000634.1 GCA_003222815.1 Acidobacteriota bacterium
AACTTGATTATGAATACACCGTTCGGTTCCAGCAATTTTTTGGCGGCCTGGAGTGCCTCAACTGTGTAAACGTAATTGTCGATTCGGATGTTGGAGAAATGTGAACTGGTGGTGTGCGAATCGAGCAACGAAAACACGATCAGGTCGAAGCGGTCGCGAGAGTTCTCGACGTAACTGCGCGCATCGTCGACGACCTGTTGCACGCGAGACGAATCATACGGTTTTTCGAAGTGGATTTGCTTTCCGAGTTTTAAGATGAGGGGATCAATTTCCACCGCCACCACACGCTCCGCTCCGTTTCGAAGCGCAGCGGCAACGTCATTCCCCATGCCGGAGCCCAATATGAGCACCGACGGTGGGTTCGGATAGAACCGGTAAGGAAGGTTATAGGCATTTAGCGAAATCGGTACGTCTCGGAAGTAATTGGGGTGCGAAGCCACGAAGCCGGGCGAAAGGTCAATGACATGCTGGTACCAGCTATCATTGGTAAGCAAGTCGTAACTAACCGTTTCGCCAGCTTCCACGTGGGGACTCATCTCCAGCTTCTGATACGGAGACCAGAGCACAGCCGTATCCGGAGCCACACTCAAACTGAGCAATCCCACGCAGGCGGCAAAGGCCAGCACGGAGGTCCATCGCAGGGTGGGAATCTTCCACAAAAGAATGACCAGCATTGCCCCTGCAACAAGAAACCAAACCGCCGGAGGTTGATAAAGAAAACAGAGCAGAGTGTAAAGCAGGATTCCTGCCAGGCTTCCCAAAACATTGACCGAGTAAGCTAGAATGCCGTTCTCCGCATTTTCCAGAAGCCAACCCACCATTTGACCGATCGGAATAAAAGCCAGCGCGAGAAGTGCGAACAGGGGAACAACCATCGCTACGGCCACAACCACTCCGCTGCCGGACGACCAACTGAGAGGTACGGATGGCACGCCCCACACATGCACATCCGAAATTGCGCCTAATAAAAAAGACAGACTGCCGATCACGTCGTGCAATCCTTTCCAGGGAAGCTTGACCAAACCTGCTAGCGTCACTAACGGTGCAAGCGTCGCGAGAAGGTTGATTTTCCGCTGGCACAGATAGCACCCCAGCCCAAATTTTGGCGCCTACGTCCGTGGGCATAGCAATGTCAAAATGGAGAAGGCCACGTTAACAACGGACGATTGGCCATACTTCTACCAGCACGAGCCCGGAATTCCGGCAACGGTTCTGGTAATCTCTGTGGTTTTGGCAGCGATGTGCTGGTGGGCAATACGCAAAACCGGAACAAGCGTCCGGTCGATGCGGTGGCATTACTTTTTTCTGGGGGCCGGGTTTCTGCTTCTCGAGGTGCAGATCATCAGTAAAATGGCCCTCCTGTTTGGAACGACATGGGTAGTGAACTCTATAGTAATCAGCGGCCTATTGCTTGTGATCGTCGCTTCTAATGTTTTGGTAGACAAGGTGCCCAAGATTCCCTTCGGGTTAGCCTACGTCGGGATATTTGCTTCAATTGCGCTTTCCTATTCGATCCCGCTACAACAATTCTTCTTTCCCTCTGTCTGGCTAAAAGGGCTGGTGGCGACCGCAGTACTTTGCCTTCCCGTATTTTTTGCGGGCATCATATTCATTAAGAGTTTCGCCCGATCTCGCTTCAGTGGCGAGGCCCTGGGATCGAATCTGATGGGCGCGATGTTGGGTGGTCTGCTAGAGTCCGTGTCTTTGTGGACAGGGCTGCATTCGCTGCTGCTTTTGGCCGCGCTGTTTTACCTGGCTTCCTATCTGACCGTGCGGGAAAAGCAAATCGCTGGCGGAACGGCGTGATCTAAGCAGGCGCACCAGACGGAGCTAGCACCAAGCTTTGGGCCAATGCAGGTGACCCGCGTGAAGTCAGGTACAGGGTTATCGCGGATATCCAGGACCAGGCGAACACGAAAATAGAAAAAATCAATACTGCCCGTCCAAACGGTTTCAGCTGGAAGTACTCATTCCCCCAGCGGAATGCGAGCAAGGCGGAAGGGAGAAGCAGCACATGGTCGTAGCTATGCCAGACGGGACTGACAGCGAGGTAGATTGTTAGGATTAAGGGAGGCACGAGCTTGAAGCGATCCGTCGATGGCGAATCCAAACGAGTCTTCCAGCAGAATACGCCCAGAGCGACCAATACTGCGGCCCCCACTGCCAGACCAACATACTCACCAAAGATCAGTTGAACCGTCGCTGACGGTAGAGGGGCGTAGCGCATGTAAGCGGAAAGTGCTTCGCGCCATTTCCAAAACCAACCGGGAAGCAACAACTCCGCGCTGGCGAGCAGCACGGTCATCGTCGCCAGGAAAGAAAGACAAAGAGCCTTCCGCTCTCGCCATTTGGAGGCGGACCACAGTAACAGCCAAGCTGCGATCGCAACCGTCACCTGGGGCTTGATCGTCGCCAGAGCCAGCATGACTCCGGCGGCCCAGAAGGCGCCGGCGGCGGTGGCGGCGACACCGCCGGCTATCAATGCCGCAACCAGTAGAACCAGTTGTTGCGAATGTAACCCTTGTACGACCGGATAACTCCCCAACAGCAACGTGCTGGCCACGGCGATCCACAACACGGAGCCCGATTCTGCAAAGACACGCCACCACCACCAGACGGAGAGGATCGAGACCGCGGCAGCAATCGCCATGTACCAAGTCTGAACAGATTCGAATGGCCAGTTGATAGTAGGAGCCATCAGAAACACCACGTAGAGGGGATAGGCGAATCGCACTTCATCGGTCGGATCATTCGGATTGCGCGGATCAATTGGGCGTCCCCAGAATCCTTTCTGAATATCGAGAGTGACTTCTCGGCTGTAAGGGTCGCGCTGGTGGATCAGCATTTCGCGCGCGCCCAGCCATCTTGGGTACAAGTCGGATAAATTTCCACGCGGAGAGTTTTTGGCCGCGTCTTTGGACTCCTGAGCGGCCACCCCGACGCGGTCGAAGTAGTACAACATTCCGATACCCATCAATATCGAGACTGGAATCAGAAGCCACTCTTTCCGCAATGTTAATCGGGACTTTGCCTTCATTTTCACACGACATCTTACACTGAGGCCGCCCTCATCGAGGTCCGAGATCGCCGACGACGCGAAAGCGATGGAGTTTTTCGATCGGATTAGTTGGGTTTGCCGGATAGTCTGTCGAGGATGCGATCAAGCCGAGCGAGCGCCTCTTCATGCCGTTTCTGCGCTTCTCTCGCCTCTGTTCGCGATTGCTCCTGCTAGACCTGTTGCCACGCCCGTGTCTCACGCATGAACTCGTCGAACCGGCGTTGCGCTTCCAGTTGCGCTTTTTCGTGCTTCCGAAGCACCTCGTCGTGTCGGTCGAGACGTTCGGACTCGATTCTGATCATTTCGACAACTTGCGTTTGAAGGGCGGCGAGGTTTCTCTGTGATTCTTTAGACTCTCTCAGAGATTCCTTAAACTCTCTCTGCGATTCCTCGCGCATCGCTTGCTCGCGATCGAGAGAGGCGGACAAGTGTGCCTGGTGCTGGACGATAAACTCAAACGCTCGATTAATTTCTTCAGGTGTCATGTGTCTTCGGAAGGTGAACGCAAAGGGCAAAATTAATATAGCTCATTGCCGACCTCTGGGGAAGATGTTCAGTCTATCGTGTCCGAAATCCAGCAGCTTCGCTTGACCGCGCGACGTGGTAGTCCGCCTTGACATTCTGCTGCCGAACCGCTAATTCGATATCTGTATGCACGAAGGTGAATACGAGGCAATGTACGGCCTCGAAAATTCTTACTGGTGGTATGTCGCCCGGCGAATCCTCGCTGAGGAGTTGCTGTCCAGCGAAACTAATGGGCGCAAATCCGTGCGCATTCTTGATGTCGGATGCGGCACGGGCGCGAATATGTGTGCCTTCGAACACCAAGGCACAACAACCGGTGTCGACACATCAATTGAGGCGCTCACCTTCTGCCGAACGCGAGGGCTGCAAAGGCTGGTTCTTTCAGCGGTCGAAAAGCTTCCGTTCGATGATCAGACATTTCATGTCGTGACGGCGTTGGATGTCCTCGAGCATACCGACGATGACCTGAACGCGCTGCGCGAAATCCAGCGCGTCTGCCATAAGGATGGGTTACTGCTGGTTACCGTGCCAGCCTACGGATTCTTGTGGAGCGAGCATGACGAAGCACTCAAGCATCGGCGTCGATACGCGGCGCATGAACTACGCAACAAGTTGACCATCACCGGGTTTGAGGTCGTAAGGACGAGTTACTTCATCACTTCGTTATTCTTCCCAATTCTAGTCATGCGCATTTGGCAGGGCATCTTTAAACATTCGACTCACCCCAAGACGTCTCTCTATGTTCCGCCTTCGTGGATAAATGCCTCCCTGATCGGGCTGCTGGGGCTCGAACGAAAACTCTTCCGATGGATCAACCT
>QHXC01000635.1 GCA_003222815.1 Acidobacteriota bacterium
CGAGCTTCCGGGTTTTCCCCGTACCGGCACTGGCCAAAACGACGGTGTTCTTGTCAAAACTCATCTTTGTGCATTGGCGAAGTTCTTAGCCGCCGTAAAACCGGCATAATCGACGGTATTCGCAGTCCGCACAATCTTGCTTGTCCGCCGGATCAGGCTGCAGCCGGCCCTCGTACACCTTCTGTAGCAGACCGTCGATCCGCGCCCGCACTTCATGAAGGACCATCTCGTCGATTGAACTTGAAACGACGGGATTGCCCGGTGAGCGCAACAGCAGGTACCGGCCTTCAATACGCACGCCAGGCTCGGCGCCGAGCGCCTCAACCGCCAGATATGCGTAGACCGGAATCTGAAACGACTGTTTCAACTGCCTCGCCGTGGAGCCAGACGCTGCCGAGTACTTGAAGTCATCAATGCGAATCGCATGGATTCGCCCGCCTACACGATGCACCGCGACGTGATCCGGTTTCCCGGCAAGCCGCGCCTCACCGAGTTTGGCCGGAGGTAACGGCGAGTCCAAGTACTCCAGCTGAGTTTGAAAACCATCCCGCGCGTCACGAACGGCGAAATTGACGTATTCATTCAAAACGGAAACAAGCTGCCGCCGCCGGATCTTCCAAAGCGAAGGATCGAAAACGGAGTACGGACCCTGTCCATCGACATCCACCGCGGACAAGCACCTCATAATGACTTCATTCATCCGCGTTCGCGCTTCCGCGATCGAAGCAGGAACCGGCTGATTGTAAAAATCGCGGAGGATGCCGTGCGCGAGTATCCCGATTTCGGAAGCCGGCACTTCAAAATCAGGTGCTTCGCATGCGCGCAGCTTCAACCGGTGCCTGGCTAAGAACACAAATGGACACGAGCTGAGCGAGTTCAACTGGTTCGGATGCCATACGCCATCCAGCGACAGCACAGCCCTCCCAAGATGAGCGCGAGAGACACCCTTTTTCTCCAGGTCCGCCCGGGCGGCAATGTCGTCTCCGAGAAGCTCGCGAGCGCGATCGTCCGCCAATGAGCCACCGCGCCACTCATCCGCGACCCTACATAGCCACTCTCCCTCTTCCCTGGGGAGACGGAGGCCCGAGGGGCCCGGTGAGGGCCTCAATATCGGCGACTCCGCATAATGTCTCGCAATCTCCCCAATATAGACCGACGGATAGATCGTTTCTCCTTCCATCGTGCTTCCGGGATACGTCAAGGTCACGCGCTCGGCCGCTGAATCGAGAATCATAAAAAGGTACAAAGGCTCACGCCTATTCCGATCCCGTGAGGTCATCATCCGCCTCGGCCGGATCCGTAAATTGATCGCGTCGATGGTGTCATCCGGAAGCAAGGGATTCGAGGAAGAGCGCGCTGGAAACTCGCCATCGGCAAGGCCGGGCCCGAAAATCCACTTGAAACCGCGATAACCCAGCGTGCGTGGAGTCATAATACGGACGCGGGGAAGGCCGGGAGGGACGGGCGTCGCGTTTGAGCGATCGATCGTGCAGAGGCCGGCGATATCGGAAGCGATTTTTCGGAACTTGGCAAACGGGAGACCCTCACACGGCCCTCGGCCACCCTCTCCCAGAGGGAGCACGCTCACGCCTTCGAGTTCGTCCACAAGTGAGCGCCAGGCCTGGCGATCGCGCTCAGTGAGGTTGGCCCTCGTCTGAAGCCGAGACAGAAAACCAGCGACGGTATCCGTCGAGCCTTCCATCTCATCCATCCACAATTCGAAGCGTTCCAGCTCCGCGCTCAACGGCGAGCCCCTGCGCCGTGCCAGAGCCGATGCCGAAAGGTGATGGCGATCGATATAACCGAGGGCCGCCAAGGCTCTCTCCACGTCCGCGCGAGGCGACAGCCGCGGCTCATAATAGGCGCTCGACATCACGCGTGCCAGCGCTTCACGCGATCGTTCGCTTGTCACGAGATCGAGAAGCGCAAGCCAGTATTTGATGAACGGAATTCGTAACACGGGTATGCCGGTTTCAAAACTGTGCGGAATGCCATAACGGGAAAGGACGTCCTCGAGCATCTCGCCGTAGCTCTCAATGTGACGAACAACCACTGCAATTTCGTTGGGACTCGCGCCGGATACGAGTAAATCTGAAATATCTCCGCCGATCCTTTCGATTTCCTTATAGCGGCCGGCCGCTTCGACGATACGCAACGAATCGTCGAGTGGAAGTGGCTCGCCGGTTTGGAAATTGAAGAGCCTCTCCAGCACAGGCCGGCTCTTGCCCGAGGAATGGCAGAATTCGGGGAAAGTTTTGTCGGCAAGGGATTCGTCCTGAACGAATCGCTGCCACGTCCACTCCGCGAACTGAGTGGGTTTGACGTTTGCCGTTGTATTAAAGAGCACGACCACTCCACCGTCCGGCAACGCCTCGATAAGAGATCGCACAAAGTGGAACTCGGCTTCCGTCAGATCATACAAAGCATGGAAAACGACACGACTAAACTTCTGGAGCCACGGCACCGCCCTTTCAATAACTCTTGCTGCTGCGAGCAGACGGCGATCCTGAGGGTCAACAAGTCCGCTCTCGCGAAGCCCCTCATCGTACTTTTCAAATACCTCCCCAAGCAGCGCCGCGCCAGCCCCTCGGAGATCGAAGGGGCGGACCCGCGCAGCTTTCAGCTCAGTAATGGCATCGTACACATACCGGGTCAGGCCCGGAATTTTGGGGACCGAGACCCTCACCCGGCCTTCGGCCACCCTCTCCTGGAGGGAGAGGGCGCCTGAATCGAGATCCCTCTCCCCCTGGAAGGTCGATGGTCGCGAACAATTCCACGTAGACCCAGGGAGGGCGCCTGCCAGCGGTCTTGAGAGTTTCGGTAAACGTGCAGATCCATGCGTATCTGGATTTCTGGAACAACTGCGGATGAGCCACCAGGACGAGTTTGCGGCGGGCACGGGTGATGGCGACATTCAAACGCCGGTCGTCGAACACGAAACCGGTTCCCCGAGAACGCACGAACGACAGAATCATGACATCGCGTTCGCCACCCTGAAATCTCTCTACGGTGTCGACAGTCACGCCGGTACTGCCCAGCATCTGGCGCAGGAGGACGACTTGTGCTCGAAACGGCGAAACAACTCCGATCGATTCGGGTCGAACACCTGAATCGCGAATGAATGATTGAATGATCTCGACAACAATTTCTGCCTCGTCGCGATTCGACCGCCCGTCGCGCTGGCTCTCGACAGGTATGAATACAACAGGTAGGCCGTCCGGAGGCGTCCGCTCAAGCTCGCTGATCCCGGCTCGAAGTCGTCCCTCATAGAACAGACGATTGGAGACGTCCATAATCTGGGGGTGCATCCGGTATTGAGTGTCGAGCAGCGTGATGGACTGGCCGTCCCTTTTGAGCCGCTCAAACATGGAGTGCGCGAGACGCCCGGTGCGAACGACGGGTGGAAGTTGACGGTCATCACCAATGAGAACGAAGCGGCGCGCGCGCAGGATCAGGCCGAGCGTGAGCGGCTCGGTAAGCTGGCCAGCCTCATCCACCACGGCCATTTCGAAACCCCGGGTCCGCAGATAGGGGATCGTGCAGGCACGATGCGCAGTGGCCGCGACGATCCGCGCCTGTTGAAGCGCGTCTTTGACGGCCCGAACGGTTCCGTATTTCACGGCGAGGTCTTCGGTGAAACACTCCGCAGGATCGCTCGAGAGCTTGGCAACAACCTCGGGAGAATCGCATGCGCGCCCGACGCGAAGGAAGCGGACGGCCGGATCATGCTCGAGCAGCGCGACGAGCATCTTATCCACGGCGGTATTGGTGAAAGCGCCCAGCAGGACCGGACCGCCGATGCGGTGCACGATTTCGGGGATGACCTTCGTCTTTCCGGTGCCCGGCGGACCCCAGATCAGGTGAAAGACCTCGCAGTTCACCGCTCGGTCAATGGCTTCTTGTTGGCTGGAGTTGAGTCCTGTGAGGACAACAGGGATTTCGGAATTCGGATTTCGGATTTCGGATTTGGGGATCAGATTCAGGCTGGCCCGTTCCCCAAATCCGAATTCCGAATTCCGAATTCCGAAATCTCCCAGAATCACCCTCTTTTTCCCATCCATCGGCGCCATTAGAAAATCGTACAGCGCCGTGTGGCTCGCCTCTGCCGTCATGTCGCGGGGAAAGCGGTCCACGATCCAGTCCTGCCCTTCGAAAACACGCGCATCCACATTCTTCAGCGGAATGGCAACCCGAATTCGGTGCGTATCCATCTCTTGAACATATCCGTGATACGTTGGGGTGCTCGAAATCCGCCCTGCATGGATCAACACGCCGTCACCCCGCTCGAGATCCGACGTGTTCTCCTCGAATTCAAACGTAAAGGGTTGCGATTCCCCCACAATTCTCGCCCCGCAAATCGC
The DNA here is from genome assembly GCA_003222815.1 of Acidobacteriota bacterium. Classification (GTDB taxonomy): domain Bacteria; phylum Acidobacteriota; class Terriglobia; order 20CM-2-55-15; family 20CM-2-55-15; genus 20CM-2-55-15. The sequence continues at coordinate 4,362 of QHXC01000635.1, forward strand.
CCGAAAATTTTTCACCCGAAATTGCAACCGGCTGTCATCCAGTAGATCCGCCAGTTCCTGGTCCGAATGCCACCGCTCGCGCTGGACCAACCGTGTGAACCGCCGGAAGTATTCCAGTTCCGCCGTTTCCAGACTGCCCGGGCGATCTCCAAAAACGTCCGACGCCTCCTTGCAGCGCGTTCTCGTCCAGGACGGGCAACCCCCGCAGATCTCCTGGTTGAAACCCTCATAGCGCAGAGCGATGTGAGCGCGATCCCGGCCCAGGACATACTGCATCACGATCAGTTTGTTCCGCGCGTCGAGCACCTGGTAGAAATCCGTCGTTACGCGGAGCGGCGCGAACGATCCGTCAACCGATGACAGCAGCCGGCTCGTAATCTCAACGTCCTGGGCGTCGGTCCGCTGCCAGCGCCGGATCAGATCCGACAGCAGCAATCTATAGATGAAAAGCTGGGCGTGGTCCTCAGGCCGGATACGCGAACCTGTCTTGAGCTCGAGAATGTCGAGCCGGTTTCCGTCCCGGAACAGAGCATCGATTCGGCCTTGAATGCCGATCGTTGCCGAGTATCGCTTCAGCTCGAGCTGGGTATGCTCGAGCAGTTGAGGATTCCGATCGATGAATTCCTTTAGGGCGCCGATGTGCCGCAACACGTCCGCCCGGAATGCGTCTTCGTTGAAGAATTCGTCAGTCACCGAAGCAAGTGAAACCAGAAATCCCGGAAGCATATCGCGGTATGCAGCCTCCAGATCGGCCGCGCCTTCCAGCATACGGTCGAACAGCGCGTGCACAAGATGGCCCTTGAGCGTCTGGACCGTGACGTCGCCTTTGCCACGGCGGATCTGGTCAATCTGTGGCTTGGTACAATGCAGACTACGCGCGATGGACGTGGCATTGATCAGCCGCATGGGTTCGATGACCAGAAACGTCTCCGGACACGCTCGAAACTCACCATCGCCCGCTGGGACGAGGTTATAGGCCGCTATCGTTGAATGGATCCAAAGGTGCCGGACTAGAAAGCATGCGGTTCGATTCTGATCCGATCGGATGCGGATACGGATTTCCTGATCGCGCAGCGGTCCGGAGGTCACGAGAGCCTCGATGGAGGACTCCCATATCTCGCCTTCGCTCGTTACCGGATATCGCACGTCCAGAACCTTCGCTTCCGGCAAGACGACGCGGCCGGCTAGACTCTCCCGCTTCGGTTCAAGAATTGGCGGATTTCTCTCGACAA
>QHXC01000636.1 GCA_003222815.1 Acidobacteriota bacterium
CACCGGAGGCGTGATACCGGGAGTGACTATTACCATCAAGCATACCGAGACTGGGCTGACGCGCACGGTGAATACGACAGAGAATGGCAGCTACCGTATGCCATCGCTCCCTGTCGGCCCATATGAAGTGACCGCAGAAAAATTGGGATTTAAGCAGCAGGTGCGGCGGGGGATCACCCTCGTGGTGGCTCAGGAAGCCGTTGTTGGATCTGACGCTAGACGTAGGAGCTGTTGCAGGGACTAACCAATTGCATGGGAGCGTCTACGAGTTTCTGCGCAACAGCGCCTTGGATGCCCGGAACTTTTTCGACGAAGTTAAGGGTCCGTTCAAGCGGAATCAATTTGGAGCAACGCTGGGAGGCGCCCGATCAAGAAGGACAAGCTGTTTCTGTTTGGGAACTACGAAGGATTTCAGCAACGCCTGGCGCTCAGCCAAATCGGGATTGTGCCGGATAAATGCGCTCGCCAGGGCCTGATGTCGAGTGCTTCCGGGCCGTGCGGTGGTCCCGTTCCCAATCTAAAGCCCGGCATACTGCCATTCGTCAACGCCTTCTGGCCGGCTCAGCAACGCTCGCTTAAAGCCGGCGACCCCCTCAAATCTCGTGCCGCTGGGTAATGCTCCCGCGGCATCGATCGGAATGTCTCCTTCACTTTGATCCGCCAGCGGCCGGTCGCATCGAAGTGTTCAAATGACAGGCCGATCGGATCCATCAGCTGATGGCAACTCGAGCATGCCGGATTTGTCCGGTGTTGCGCCATACGCTCGCGCATTGCGGCGAATCTGTGATGCTGCGCGGTGGTTCTGCTTGACAGATCTTACATCGTGCAACACACTCCCCAGCCAAACATTCGGAGGAGAAGACATGAGCGGAAAAAGCGTTTTGAATTCGATCATCCTGCTTTTGCTGTTGCTCACAACGAACGAGAGGGCACTTGCCGGTATCCAATCCCAGGCGACCACGGGAACGATTGAAGGAACACTGTCAGACCAGACCGGCGCAGTATTGCCGGACGTGAACATTAATCTCAAGAACGTGGAAACAGGAATTGTTCGTGTGCTCTTGACCGACGATCACGGACTCTTCCGCGCTCCGCTGTTGCTTGTCGGCCACTACGATGTTTCCGCCGAGGGGCCGGGCTTCAGCACTTTTCAGCGGAAAGGCGTGGAATTGACTGTCGGACAGACCGTGACCATGAACATTCAGCTTGTGGTTGCCGGAACGGCGCAGGCGGTTTCCGTTACTGAAGACGTGCCCCTGATCGAGATTACTCGAACACAGGTCAGTTCCACTGTGGACGACCGCGCAGTCGCGAACCTGCCGGTTAACGGGCGCAACTTCATCGACTTCGTCCTGCTGACTCCCGGTGTGACTCGCGACGTACGCGCTGGCGATATCAGTTTTGCCGGACAGCGCGGAACAATGAACAGTCTTGTCATTGACGGCGCCGATAATAACAACACCTTCTTCGGTCAAGCCACCGGACGCACCGGCTCGGGCCGGGCCCCATTCCAGTTCAGTCAGGATGCGGTGAAGGAGTTTCAGGTGAACTCGAACGGGTACTCCGCAGAGTTCGGCCGGGCCGGCGGCGCCGTGATCAACGTCGTAACGAAATCCGGAACGAACGATTTGCATGGAACAGGTTTCTGGTTCTACCGGGACAAATCGCTCAATGCGAACGATGTCATCAACAAGGTCGCCGTTCCGCCGCGAGGGAGATCGCCGTACCACTTTAATCAGTTTGGCGTGAGCGCCGGCGGCCCGATTGTAAAGGACAAAGGGTTCTTCTTCTTCAACTATGACGGGCAGCGCAATACGGTCCAGAACATCGTCTTCTTGAATCTGCCGCCAGTCGTGCCCCTGGACCTACCTACACAGAGTGCGATTCAGCGTTTGTCGCCACTTGCAAAAAGCTGGAACCGCACGCAGAATCAAGACACATTCCTCGGCAAAGGGGATTGGCAGGCGACGTCGGACCACCGCATTTCGTTGCGATACAACCATCAAAACTACACGGGCGGAGGCGGCGAGGCCGGCGGACCGCAGAACGCGTTCGAGCACACCGGCGATTCGCTGGTCAAAACGGATACATTGAATGGTTCGCTCAGTTCGATTCTCACCAGCCGGTTGTTCAACGAGTTCCGTGCACAGTACGCGCGGGACAAAGAACCGGGCGAAGCCAATAGCGCGAACCCCGAAGCAACGATCATTGAAGGCGGCCAGACCGTACTGACGATTGGGCGCAACTTTTTCAGTCCCCGCGAAACGACCATCAAGCGCGGACAGTTCGCCGATAACGTTTCGTTCATCGCAGGCCTGCACAGCTTCAAGTTCGGTGGAGATTTGAATATCGACAGGATTCTGAATTTCTTCCCAGGCAACTTCTCGGGATCTTACCGGTTCAACAGCCTCGCGGATTTCACGAGCGGCCGTCCGACAGCCTCCGGCGAACGCTACGTGCAGGCGTTTGCCGGCGACGGAACAACCGGGGCCACCACCAAACCGAATCTTGCCGAGTTTGCCGGTTTCTTTCAGGACGACTGGCGTGTGAACAGCAAACTCACGCTCAATCTCGGCGTCCGATATGACGTGCAAGGCCTCGCCCAGCCGACGACAAAAAATCCCAGCCCGCAACTCGCAGCGGCCGGAATCGACACGAGCAGAATTGCGGTCGACAAGAACAATTTCGCCCCACGCCTCGGCAT
>QHXC01000163.1 GCA_003222815.1 Acidobacteriota bacterium
AGCTGTGAAAAAATTGGAATCAAGCGTTATTCCCCTCCTTGCACCACCGCAAGGAGGGGTGGCTGCGTCATCAAAGAAAATTTGGCGAAGCCACCGAAGCAGACGCAGCCGGGGTGGTTTTCCTTTTGGGTTCATCGGAAAACCACCCCGGCCTCGCGATAAGCGGATGCTTCGCGATATTTTCTGAATCGCTCGGCCACCCCTCCTTGCAGTGATGCAAGGAGGGGAATAGCGCTTGATTCCAATTTTTTCACAGCTTCCCCGTCCGCGCCTTTCAAAGGAACGGGGATATTTCTTAATGGCGCGTCCACCCCTCCTTTGCCAAGGAGGGGAATTCGCTTCAAGCCAACTTCGGCAACAATCAAATGCGTAAACACTATCCACGGGCTTTCTACTTTTCCTTAGCGGGGATCCCCTTCGGCGGTGGCGTCTCCACGAGGTCCTCAGCTTTCAGGTTGAAATTGTCGAAGACACTTTTGGAGACGACCTTGACGGCTGGACTATCGGAAGTCCTTGCATAAACACCTTCCGGATTCTTGCTGTCCGCGCCGAATGCCAGACGCTGGAGTTCATTCGAACCCTGGCGGAAAACCACTTCGGCTCTAGGCTTATCGAGACCGTAAGATGAAAGTGCTTTGGGAGTATCGACGATATCTTTGGCCTTTTCGAACTCCAGCGTATTCAAAATGGCTGAAATCTTGTCCCATTGAAGCTTTCGGCCATCGGGCAATTTCCAATCGGACCCGACCTTCTTTAATGAAAATTTGTCCGAACCATGCTGGATCTCCACCTCTTCGATTTTCTCGCGCTCGAGCCGTGTGATGCTCTTGTCGCGCCAGTCGAAAATTGGCCGGCGGGCCTTTTCCGGAATCTCTTTGTCGATGATGAAAATCACATCGCGGGACGCATCGCGCGCGTAGTATTTGCCGGCCTCGGGTGTTCCACCGATCAGCAGAACGCGATCGGCTTTCGCTTTGCCATCATGGAGTGTGATCCGAATTGCCGGCGGGTCAAGGCTGGCTGTCCTGGCATCAACAGGGTTCTCCGGAAACGATGAAGCGCGAGCGAACCGGACCGAGCTTATGAAGGATGAGACATCTCCGTTGTCGGCCTTGGTATCGATGGGTTTTTTTATTTGCCAATTGTCTCCCGACTTCTGCAACTCCAGTTCTTTGTTGGCCTCCAGGACTCTGACCGTATCGATATCGTCGGCTTCAAAGTCCAAAACCTTCTTGTTGCGTAGGTCGGAGAGCGTTTTGGTGAAAAGGTTTTTCGAAGAACTTGGAGTCAAGAAGACGTCGTTGCTGCCGCCAAGCTTCGCATAGCTGGAAATCTTTTTGGGATTGTCACTACCGAACAACACCTCTACGGTTTTTCCGTCGGCAAGTTTCGCGTCCACCTTTAAGGGGGGCTCTTTGAGACCGAAGGGCGTCAAGTCCTGCGCATTTTCCGCAACCGTGTCTTCACGTTCAACCCGGGCAAAATTCCGGTTCGGATAAATCAGACTGATCTCCTTGATGTCTTTTTGCTCGACTTGAACCGCCTTCTTCTTCGCTTCTGCCTGCTTCTGGCGCTCCTCCCTCCCGCGGTATTCGGTGAGATACACGTAAGAGCCGATGGCCACAAACAAGATGAATAGAACCGTTGTGCCTTTGAATTTCATACGCCAAATCGGGAACGCGGGCTTTAGCCCGCGTGTTCGAAGTTTTATTTTCTACGCTTCATCCAGACCGAAACACCGCCCGCGAGGATGGCCACGGGCAGCAACAGGATCGAAACGTAAGACACCAGCCTGCCCTGAGCTTCGGTCATCGTCAGACGGCGATCCTCCGGATTCTTGGGCCGGATCGAGATAAAGTTTTCATCCTGAGCAAGCCAGCTCACGGTGTTCAGGAAAAGGTTTCCATTACCTTGTGAACCGAAGAAGCCGTTTGAGGCGAAATCCGAATCACCAAAGACGACGAGACGGCTTTTCTTGTTTTCGCCCAGGTCCTTGCTGGCCACGACGGCGAGGGATACCGGTCCTTTCATATCGACCTTCTCGTCAAAGCTAGCTTCCCCTGATTTCAGGTCCGTCTCGCCCCAGCTTCGCTCGTTCGACGAAAACAAAGTCTGTGCCGTGATGCCGCTGACAGCAGGCATTGCCGGCGAGATAGACCGCACCAGCGGAAAGAAGCTCATGACGCTAAACCGCTCGGTGATCTTGTGACTTCCGTAATTCGTTACAAGCGGAATGCTGGGTCCCGCACCAAACAACCGGCCGACGCCGCTGGCGTCAAGCACGAGGTTGTTGCCGACGTCGATGGACCACTTTTTCGTGAAACTGCTGAGTGACGCGGAAGGAGGAGGATCCAGCATAATGAAGGCGCTTCCGCCTTTGTTTAGATACGCGTCAATCCAATCCAGCTCATTGGGGAACGGCTCGGATGTCGGGCCGGCCATAACAAGCACCGACGTATCATCCGGCACTTTACCTTCACTGACGAGATTGACAGTCTTGATAGCATAGCTTTCTTTTTCCAGTCTCCCCTTGGCGCTGCTGTACCCCGTTCGCTCTGTCTCGTCGAGCTTTTTCTCTCCGTGTCCTTCGGTGAAATAGATGGTCTTTTTTTCGCCTTTTACAATTTTCATCAGAGCGTTGGTCAGGTCTTCTTCTCGCACCGGTTCCGACTGCTTCTCCACACGCTCTGTCTTGCTGCCCATCTCGAGAATCAACGTCCCATACCGGAAGGATTCGCCGGACACCGGGTTCTGAAAATCACCGTACGCCGTGACCGAATATTGTTGTGCGACCTGAGGCTGCTTATCCGGATCGATGAATTCGTATGAGATCTTGTTGTTCTTGCTCTTGAAGAGATCCAGCAAGTCGCGTGCTGGAGCGTAATCTCCACCAGGATAGAACGCCCTTATTCGAAGAGGCGCATTGACCTGCTGGGCGACGCTGACAGATTGGTCCGAAAGGCTGTAGATTTTTTCCGTGGTCATGTCGAGTCGCTTTACATGTTGCGCTCCGAGATAATTGACGAACGCCAGGATTCCGAGCAGGAGCACTACGGAGGTTGCTGAATTGATGCCGAAGCGCGTCGATCTGCGCCCAAATGTGGCCCGAATTTCTGCAAACTTTGCAGCGAAAGAAATGATAACCAGAAGACCGCCCAGGGCCACTGCGATCGTTTGATACATGCTCCAGGTCAAACGGACGGAATATGAAATCAGCGCAGCGGCGACCATGGTAAATCCAAGAATGTCGGCTTTTTTTAGGTGTTCTTTCATTTTCATCCTCTCCAGCGAAGAGAGTCGATCGAACGATAGGTCAGGAATAAAGCTACGAGCATCAGCGACAGATAAAAAACGATATGCGATGTGGCGAGGACGCCTTTCGTGAAGTCGTCCAGATGACTCAATATCGACAAGTACGTCAGGACTTCCTTACTTGTGGACTCCGCCTGGCTTGCCATCACATCCACCAACCACAAAAGCATGATCACTCCAAAGCTGAGTACTGCGGAAATGATCTGGTTTTCAGTAAGTGTGGAAATGAAGACGCCAATCGCGATGATCGACAGGCCATAAAGCAGTAAGCCAAGGTAAGCCGTCAAAATCGGACCGGATGCCGGACTGCCGTAAAAATAGAGAACCGACATCGGCACCCAGGTCGATACGAGCAGAATCAGAAAAAAGGTACCGGCAGCGAAAAACTTTCCAATCACGACCTGCAAATCCGTAAGCGGAGCCGTCAGCAGCAATTCGATGGTTCCTCGTTTTTTCTCCTCCGAAAATAGGCCCATCGTAATCATCGGGATCATGAAGAGCAGGATCACGCTCATCGTGCTGAGAAATCCGCGGCTGATCATGCCCGGCATGTCCATGGGTCTCGGACCAAACTGCTGGGCCTGCATCTGCGAGATAAGCCCCATTTGCATCACCTGCGCCAGAATGGTTCGAAAGAAAACACCCGACAGAAAAACGAAGATCGTGAGCACTACATAGGCGATAGGAGAACTGAAATACGCCCGCATTTCGCGTTCGATGATCGCAAGAATGTTTCGCATGGTGACTTGGAAAATGGGGACGTAGCCCTACGTCCCCACTTTTCCTTCCTCCTCCGCTGTCGTCAATTTCAAGAAAATATCTTCAAGACTCATCGTGGCCGACTGGAGCTCGAGCAGACCCCAACCGCTTTGCACAACCGTGCGGGCCAGTTCGCTACGGATGTCTTTCCGAAGTTGACCTTCGATCTGCAATCGGCAGCGGCCATCACTTTCGGTGAGTTTATGCACATCCATCACGCCCGGCGTGGCTTTGAGCTTCGAAATAACATCCGCCACCGGCCCATCGACCTCCATGTGAACCCGTTCAACTCCTTGGAGCTGGAATCGCAAATTCTGCGGCGTATCGACGGCGATAATCTTTCCTCGATCGATAATGATCACGCGATGACACGTCTGTTCGACTTCGGGCAGGATGTGCGTCGAGAGAACGACCGTGTGCTTCCCGGCAAGCTCCTTAATCAGCTCACGCACTTCGTGTATCTGTTTTGGATCGAGCCCAATCGTCGGCTCGTCGAGAATCAGAACCGGCGGATCGTTGATTAACGCCTGAGCCAGTCCGACCCGCTGCTTATATCCCTTTGACAATTTCCCAATGATTCGCTCTTTGACGTCCGAAACACTCACGCGCTCCATAACGCGGGTCACTTCACTATCCAGGCGCTCCTTGGGTACGCCCTTGATCTTCGCCACGAACCGCAAGTATCCCGTAACAGTCATCTCCAAGTAGAGCGGTGGGTTTTCAGGCAAGTAACCGATCCGCCGCCGGACATCGAGTGGATTGTCGAAGACTTCAAAGCCATCCACGCGGACGCTTCCCTCAGATGCGGGCATGTATCCCACGATGATCCGCATTGTCGTGGTTTTTCCGGCTCCGTTCGGGCCGAGAAAGCCGAGGATTTCGCCACTATTTACTTTGAACGAGACATTCTCGATGGCAGTTTTGGCAGCGTATCGCTTGGTGAGATTTTCGACGCTGATCAATCCTTAAACACCTCCGTTTCGGCTATCCTAGGCGGTAGGACCATGAATTATAGCACGCTCATCTTTGATGCATTCGACACCGTCGTGCACATCAACGAGTCGAAATTGCCGGCGTATCCTATCGACGGAACCCTGGTTCATACAACGGCGCCAGCCGTTCACGATGCCTACATTGAGCACTTCGGCAAATTGGATTTTGACGTTTTCTATCGCGCTTTCTCTCAGAGTTTTACAAAAGTAAACGCGCTCCGTTACTCAGATCTCAAGGAGATTCCAAGCCAAGAACGATTTCGGGTGATGCTGGGTATTCTCGGTCACGATGCGTCTGGAGTAGATGCCGAGATTCTTGTTCGCCTCACCGAGGCGCATATGGCCCAACTCCGGCAGGCGTTCGAAGTCCGTACAGAAACGGTCCAAGTCTTGAACTGGGCAAAAGACCGGTTTCGCACCGCCATGATTTCGAATTTTGGCTATGCGCCAGCGCTTTACGCAACGTTGGATCACTTTGGAATTCGATCGGCATTTGAAACCGTCGTCATTTCCGTGGAGGTGGGTTGGTGCAAACCTCACCGGATCATCTTCGAGCGGGCACTGGACCGGATGAAAATTCATCCGTCTGAGGCGCTTTTCATCGGGGACCAGCTTTACGTGGACGTATACGGCGCGCTCAACTGCGGCATAGACGTAGTCTGGATCGAAACCGAACGGCAGGACCGGCTGCCCGAACAGCCGCCCAAACCCACCTACACGGTTCGCTCCCTTTCAGAAGTGGTTCCCTTATTGGAGAAGAGAAATGGATTACGTTAATCCTTACCTGCTGTGGTCCGTGGACGAGCTGAAATCCCGCCTGCAGGATCCCAAACTCGTGTTGATGGATATGAGACCACCGGAAGCCTATTCGAATAGTCATATTCCGGGGGCGCGAAGCTTCGATATCTTTGGCATCAGTCTGATCGACACGCGGCCCGAACCACTCCATGCGTTCCTTTGGATGATGGAGCACCTGATTCAGGCCAAAGGTGTCAATACCGACAGCACCGTTGTTGTCTACGACGACATTGCCGGGATGCGCTCGGCTCGGCTCTTCTGGTTTCTGGAGTTCTTCGGCCATGACGACGTTCATATGCTCAACGGTGGTTTCAACGCCTGGCAGGCTGCGGGGCTGCCTGCCACACATGAGACAACCATTCCCAGGCCGGGCAATTTCAAGATGAAACCACGGCTGGACCGGCTTGCAACGGTTGAGGAGGTTCGCGCCAATTTGAGCAATCCTTCCGTCGTGATCGTCGACACCCGCAGCGACGGCGAATATACGGGACAGGTCGTCCGTTCGGCGCGCGGCGGCGCCATCCCTGGCGCGGTGCACCTGGAATGGACAAACAACCTCGATGCGAACGGATTTTTCAAGCCTGCGGATGAACTGAAAAAGATGTACGCCGAAAGGAATATCACTCCTGAAAAGGACGTGATTCCGCATTGCCAGGGCGCGTATCGCTCCGCTCACACATATCTCGCGTTGCGATTGATCGGATACCCGAAGGTCCGAAATTACCTCGGGTCATGGGGCGAGTGGGGTAACCGGCCGGACTTACCTATTGAGCATCCAACGAAACCATAGCCGCGAATGACGCGAATTTCGCGAATGGATTTGGCGCAGTTGGCGTCAATTGGCGGCCAATCTTTTCATGCTAATCTAGCTCCTTATGCCCAAGCTCACGATTGACGGCCAGACGTACGAAGCTGAAAAAGGCAAGACGGTCATTCAGGTGGCAGATGACCTCGGCGTCGAGATTCCACGATATTGCTACCATCCGGACATCGGCATCGAGGCCAGCTGCCGGATGTGTCTGGTCGAGGTCAAAGGCGCTCCAAAGTTGATGCCGGCATGCGCAACGCCGATTGCCGAAGGCATGACAATCCGCACCAACACCGAGCGCGTCCGCGAAGCGGTCCGGTACGCGATGGAGTTTTTGCTCCTTCATCATCCTATTGACTGTCCAGTTTGCGATCAGTCGGGCGAATGCTGGCTGCAGGACTACTACATGGCGCACGCCGGCCACGACAGCCGGTTTCCTCTCGGCCAGAAAACTCGGCGGCGCAAAGCATTCGACCTCGGTCCATTGGTCAAACTCGATCAGGAACGATGCATCCTTTGCACGCGGTGCGTTCGGTTCACCCGGAATGTAACCAGAACGAACGAAATCCAGGTTTTCAATCGTGGGCACAATTCTGAGATCGGCATTTTTGAAGACCGTCCGCTGAACAACGCATACTCCGGGAATGTCGTCGATATATGTCCCGTTGGTGCGCTGACTAGCTCCGACTTTCGATTTCGAGTTCGCGTTTGGTTTTTGAAAGGAACGCCATCCGTCTGTGCCGGTTGCAGCACCGGATGCAATCTTCGCATCGACCACTCCGCGCGAGCGGTGGGCGGCGGAATTCCGGGCTATACAGCCACCGATGGAAAGATTTACCGGACGGTTGGCCGCCGCAATGTGGATGTGAACAAGAGTTGGCTGTGTGACGAAGGGCGTTTGAGCTTCCACGCCCTTGAGCGCTGGCCTCGGCTTCGAACCGCCATGACGGGCGGACAGACTCGAGCCGTGATCCAGTTGCTGCCGAGCATTCATGAGCATTTCGAGTCCATCCGTAAAGCATACGGCGACTCGGCCGTAGCTGCTCTCGTCTCTGCCACACACACCAACGAAGCTCTCTTTTTGACAAAGAAATATTTCGAAGGCCGGGTTGATTTTCGATTGGGTCGGGAAGTCGAACTCTACGAGCAGCGGCAGGATGATTTGCTTCGCCGCCTGGACAAACATCCCAACACACGCGGCGCGCTCGACCTCGGTCTTGGCGGCGAATGGAATGGGCTCAGCGGTTTCCTGAGGCGGGCCGAAACAAAAGAAATCCGCGGAATGTGGATTTCGTTCCACCCCCAGTTGGTCGGTGAAGATGCGCCGGAAATTCTCGAAGACCTGCGCGAATTGATAGCCGCGCTGGAATTCAGCGTCGTGAGTACAACGCACGATTTTGGGTGGGCGCGGGCGGCATCCGTATTATTGCCGATGGCATCATGGGCCGAAGAAACGGGAACCTACACGAACTATGCGGGCCGTCTCCAGATTACGAATCGTGCAGTGATGCCTCCGGGTGATGCTCAGCCCTTGCACATGCTGATGGCGGAGCTGTTGAAGTTGTCAGGTGTACAGGTTTCGCATGACCCGGACGCCGTATTCGACTGGATCCGCCGTGAGGTTCCGCTGTACAGCGGCGTCGACCACGACGCCGTCGGCTCGCTGGGAGCCACTCCGGCACAACCGGTATAGGAGGTTGTTCGATGACGCCAGTTAAAGGCGGCTACGCCGTGGATGTCCCCGTCATCCATGTCAGCGAAAGAGCTCGGCAGGAACACGCGACCGTGTGGTCCACATTTAAAGCCTTTGGGGTAACTCTGCGGCGCCTCTTTACCAGTTTGTTCAAAGGCGACACGCCAACCATTTATTATCCAGAGCAAACGCGCCCTTACTCCGAGCGTTTTCGCGGCACGCACATTTTGACGGTGCGCGACGATGGAAGCCTGAAATGCGTGGCGTGTTACATGTGCGCGACGGTCTGTCCGGCCGAGTGCATTTATATCGAGGCGGGCGAGCATCCAAACCCCGAAATCGAAAAGTTCCCCACCCGTTTCGATATCGACATGATGCGATGCATTTACTGCGGGTTTTGCGTCGACGCCTGCCCGGAAGAAGCCATCATCATGAGCCGTGAGCACCATCAGTCCGTCTACAACCGCGACGAAACGATCTACGATATTGAGAAGCTGATGGCCCGTCCCGGAATCGACGCCAAGGGTCCCGGCTATCGTCCTAACCGGCCCATGGCGGAAGCGAAGATCTTCGATAAAGAGACACAAACAGTTTGCCCCATCCCCTCAGTCATTCAAGAGCGTCATCCGGCAGTCTTGTACGAATCCATGATTCGAAGAAGAGATTAGCTGTCTAGATCGTTGTCCGCAACCATCAACTAGATTTAAAAAACCGTCACCCCTAAGCACTCACGTCCGACAAAGTGTTTGAAAAATAAGGCCCGGATGGCCATGGAAGTCGAGGTGCTCGGCGGTCCACGCTGAGGGCATGCCGAGGCGACGTTCGTAAACTCGGGCCATTCAGATTAAGGAGAGTGTGAGGTCGTCTATCTGGGCAATAAAGGCTGTGATCGCGTGGAAGGGGCGCAGCGTGGGAACGTGCCCCGACATCCGAAAACGCCGTTCGTGCCGACGCGGGTTGGCCTCATCTTCTTATGAAGTTAGTTCGGTCCCGCCCGGATACACCGAAACGACAACCTTGAATAACGGCGGACATTCGCTCGGACGCGCGTCACGAGATCTCGCTAAACCATCCGTCGTCCACTTTCCTGCCAATACGCCGTGAGTAGTCTTTTTAATCAGATCCCCAAAAAAAAATCATAACCCAACTGGAGTCTCAATGCGCACAACTACATTTCGTTCACGAGGACTGCTGGCGCTGGCGGGCGCGATCTTCTTCCTCGCTGTGGCGGCGACCGTTTTCGCAGTACACGACGACAACCTATTCGAGCTGGGCGAGCCGCCCTACAACGCCGGCAGTGCGAATATCGCCGGGGACGGCAACCCTGCCACCGGACCAGACTGGGGAGATCTCTTCACCTCCACCGGAAGCCTCAAGGATGTCATTGCGGTGGCCGGTCGCCCCGACTACAAAGACTATGGTGGCATCGGTGCGGACTTTGTGAAGGACGATATCGCGACTGGGAGCTCCACGGACAATACAGTCTTTGACCTCGGCAAGATGAATGACCAGGTCTCGGCGTGGACGTGGAAAGTGGGCAACGTACCGAAAAAAGATGACATCCGGAACGTATACCTGTATGCGACCGTGGACCCTGTCCCGGATCCTATCGATGGCAAGAACCATCTGCGACTTTACGCAGGAATAGAACGTATCAATGCTAACGGCGACGCCCATCTCAGCATCGAACTGAATCAAGACACCATCCTTCCGAAGAACGATCATACGTTCTCCGGCGCCCGGACAGCTGGGGATCTGGCCATCTCGATGGATTTCAGTACAGGAGGAGGTTTTGGCACCCTCTCGATCTACAGATGGAATGGAGCTGGGTTTGACATCGTACAAAACCTCGGCGCGGAAGGTTGCAATGCGGGCAACACCGTTTGCGCGTTCAACAACGGCGTCGCGATCACTGGCATTCTCGGCGACTCGATTGATCCGAACGGGTTTACCGAAATCGGCATGGATCTGACGAAGCTTGTCCCTGGAGGACAGTTGCCCTGCTTCGGCGGCATCATGTTCAAAACGCGCTCTGCGGTCTCACTCGGTAGCGACCTGAAAGATTTCTCGCTCAGCAGCCTGAAGCTGTGCGGCCTCGAGGTGACGAAGAACTGCAGCGACACGCTTTCGGGCCAGCCGATCAATTTCACCGGCTCGATCGAGAACGTCGGAATCGTTCCGCTGAAAAACATCTCGATCACCGACGATCAGCCGGGCAGCTCTATCGCTCCGTTGGCCGCAACGGTATTGCAGCCGGGCCAGTCAGTCGCCTACACCGGCTCCTACACTCCCAGCGCCTCAAGCGGCAATGCGACGGACACGGTGACCGCGACCGGACATGCCTACGATTCGACGGGTCAGTCGGTCACAGATACGGCCAAAGCCACATGCAAGATCGATGTGGCTTCGATTTCAGTGACCAAACAATGTACGGCCGGAAAGCCGGGCGATCCGATTCTCTTTTCCGGAACGATAACCAACACTGGCACCATTCTGTTGAATGACATCTCAATCACCGACGACCAGCCGGGCAGCGTCATCACTCCAGCGTCGATCAGTTCGCTGGTGGCGGGCGCGTCGGTCGGCTACTCCGGTTCCTACATTCCTGATCTGACACCCGGAAGTAAAGCGGACATGGTACACGTCGTCGGCCACAAGGCCGACAGCAGCACGGTCGAAGCGTTTGGCAGCGCCACTTGTACAGTGACTGGCCCACCGACAATCAGTAAGGCATTTGCGGCTACCACTATCCCCCAATTCGGGACAACGACTCTAAGCTTCACCATTACCAACACGAACGCTGTGTCGCTAGCCGGCATAGGCTTCTCCGATGCGCTGCCGGCAGGTCTCGTGATCGATAACCCGGTCGTGTTGAGCGGCTCGTGCGGCGGCGGCTCGATTTCGACGGGGACTGACAGTATCAGCCTGTCGGGCGCAACGCTGGGGCCCCTCGGTTCGTGCACGTTCAGCGTGAAGGTAGCGGGTACGACTCTCGGGGTGAAAAACAACCTCACCGGGAAAGTGACCTCGACGGCGGGCGGGGATGGTAACCAGGCCTTCGCGACCCTCAGTGTCGAGGAGGGGAAAGTCATCATCCACAAGACCTCTGACGCGACGCCTTCGACAACGCTCGGCAACACGATCACATACTCCTTCCAGATAACGAACACCGGAACCTCGACCATCTCAAGCTTCACCGTGACGGACACCAAGCTGGGCGCGATCACCTGCCCGGTGAGCAGCCTGGCGCCTGGGGCCTCGACGACCTGCACGGCCACCCACGTCGTC
>QHXC01000668.1 GCA_003222815.1 Acidobacteriota bacterium
CCGAGTGTGGAATGGCGTCAATCTGGGTATCGGCTTCGATCCTTCAATTGACGTCGACAAGACTGGAGTCTTTTACTACGTTTATGGTGTCGCCCCCCTTAGCGGTAATTATCCCAACGGAGTCGTTGCAGTGAAGTCATCCGATGGCCAGAACTGGAGTCAGTTGCCCACGATAACGTTCAATAACAATAAGTTTTTCGATGATAAATACTGGGTCGCGGTGGACCGGAGCAACTCCAATTTTGCCAATCGCATTTACGTCGTCTGGGATCGCAACACCGCGACGAACCAGATTCTCTATGTCTCGTACTCCGCCAACGGGGGCCAAAGCTGGAGTTCGCCCATTCAGGTCAACGACGGTCGTTCAAAATTTGAGCGCGTCATCGGTGCCTATCCGGCAGTGGATCAAAACACAGGACGTGCCTATGTTTCCTGGCACGATTATGCACGAAACGTAATCTATGTCGATAAGAGTACGAACGGCGGTGTGACATGGGGATCCGATGTTGCTGCCGCAACCACGCATACCGGCTTTGGAATGGACATCGGCTGCGTCGGTGGTCGCTCTCAGAGTCCAGCCCACCATCTCAAGGTCGGATCTGACGGAACCTTGCACCTCGTGTACGCCGACAAAGTCGCCGGAAGAGGTTTTGATATTCTCTACACGCGCTCGACCACTGGAGGAGCCAGTTGGTCCACACCTGTCTCGTTGAACGACGACATCGGTTCCGCCGACCAGTTTCATCCCACGCTGTCTGTTGACGGGATTGTCGTAACGGTGTCCTGGTACGATCGTCGAAACGATTCGGCCAACTGCCAAGCACAAGTTTACGCCGGGCAGAGCGCCGACGGCGGCATGTCATGGGCAACGAATTCCGCCGTCTATACCGTGAATTCCAACTTCGATGGTAATCCGAACGGCCCCGGTGATTACTCGTCTGCCACGCCGTCTTCACTGGGCGGTGTGTCATTCTTCAGCATTCACCCGTCTGGACAACCCTTCGATGTTTACGCCTCAACGATTCCGAACCCATAAACAGCATCCCGCTATGGCGCACTATAGTGTGCGCCCGCTTGAATTCTGACAGCGAAAAAATCGCCGCGAATTGCGCGAATTACGCGAACTCATTTGCGTAATTGGCGTAATTCGCGGCTAGCTTCTATTAATGATCTCTGGAACTAGTTCGAGTCGGCGGCGGGTCCCTGACCCTGAAACACTGGTTTGCCCTCGACGGTCAGGCGTCCGGACAGATGATCCGACTGTGGATCCCGGGCATGGATACCCTTAAAGGAGACGGTCATCCCGGGTTTCAAAGTATCTCTTCTCCAACCCTGACGATACAGTCCGTTCGGGGCACTGATTTCGACTCTCCATAGCTGGGTTTTTCCGTTGGCATCCTTGGCTTCGACCTGAACGTAGCCATGCGGATTCGTCCACAGAATTGCCTTCACTGTTCCCGTGAACTCGATCGGCTTGGAGTTATCAAACTCTCCGGACTGGGAGTGGTGAGCAAAAACGCCAACAGTTGCGAGAAGCAGGCCCGCAACAGCGAGAAAAGCAGTCACCAAATTTCGTCTCATCAGCGCCTCCTTAAAGGCTCGATCATAACTAAAATCTGATTACTCTGAATCACATCACGTGGACGCCCCGCAACCGTCGCGCCACGCTAGGGAAGAACCGGGGGTTCCCACTTGATCGTGCCATTTCTAAACTGTTCGATGTTCGTCTCTTCGCAGGAGTACTCCATCGTTTCCCACTCCGGCCTCAGCAAGAACGTTCTTTGATTCTTGATCAAGCCTTTGTAAGCCTTGGGGTCATCCACAGTCATTTCGTAATCCATGTGGCCGAAGTCGGTTCGGGTAAATTTCTGGATGAGATGCAGCTCCGTGCTGTGCGGATGGCTATAGTCGAGCATTGTGTAACCATTGGTTCCGATCGTATCGATAACCAGTGTGTCTCCCTCCCAATGGCCCACGGAATTGCCAAACCAGGTGGGGTTATCCTTCGCGTCTTTGGGGTGCGGGCGTCCATCGATCGGGACCACAGTGAACCACGAATTCTGTTCAAACAGAAACGCGAGGAAATCATCATTCTGCACGAGCTGAAGGGGATGCAGACCGGCGATAGCGCGCGGAAAACCATACGGCAGGCACGCACCCGCGTAATCGTTCTTTGGGTTATAGTCCTTATAGGCCTTCGCACCCCAATCGGTAAAAGGAAGCTCCGCCTGACCGACTTGCTTCATTCCGTTCGGAGTGGTGAAGGACTTCGTGATGTCGTTGACACCAGGTCGATCCCACATTCCACTCAAATCGGGGTGGCCGTTAGCGAGGCGTGGTGCCGGCCCCTTCATGTCATATTTTTTTCCGGCCAGAAAGCCACGGTCTTTGGGCGCCTGTGAAAGAGCCGGCAGCGCCAAAGACAAAGTGACGAGCGTCGCTATCACAGCGAATGCAGTCAGACGAATTTTCAAATTAACTCTCCTTTCCCGGTATACAAGTGCAGCTTGGTTTGGGTAAACCCAATCCGTTAGCCTGCGCGAATCGACTCACCGCGATCCCTTCTTGGCCGCTTCTTCGAGAGACTTCTCCAAAGCACGGGCGCCGCTCAGG
>QHXC01000669.1 GCA_003222815.1 Acidobacteriota bacterium
GTGCGCATGTCGAAGAGAGGAACGTCCGAGTCGATCTTCGCGATCTCGGCGCGCAGCGTTTTGGTAAGCGCCGCCGGATCTATTGTTGTTTTTATCGCCAATGTGAACCGTGGTGAGGGCGACTGATCCAGCGAAAAGTAGTAGGTTCCTACCGGCTGTTGCTCGCCGGTAAGATCGGCCAGTTGAACATCGGCAACAACGCCCACGACCGTCCAGAAATTCGTCTTCGCCGTGATCTTCACAACATCATCGTCGCCGGGCTCATACATTCTCTTGCCGATGGGATCCGCTCCAGGCCAAAACTTTTGAGCCAGCCGCTCATCAACGATGGCCACGCGCGGTGCACCAGGCGAGTCGTGTTCATTGAAGTAACGGCCGCGCTTCAACGGTGTTGCCATGGTTTCAAAATATCCAGGCGAAACCTCGACTTGCATCGGAGCAATCACGGATTCTCCAGGATTCATCGTGTAGCCCTCGGCGAGGATAACGTTTTTATCGAAACTGCCGCCGAACGGAATACCCGTGGTCGCTCCAGCGGAGCGGACACCAGGGATGGAGCGAAGAGCTTCGAACGTTCGATTCGTGAATGGCCGCCATTTGTCGGAAGGGTATTTCACCTGCGGAAGGGCCATTGAAATAGTAATGACGCCTTCGCTTTTGAAACCTGGATCCACGGCGAGGAGTTTCCTAAAGCTGGCGAGCAACAGTCCCGCTCCGATCAGCAACACACACGCGAGACCAACTTGTGCCACAACGAGTCCACGCCGCATTGCGCGAGAATGTGTACCCCCACTACCCGTGCGCGTTTCCTCGCGCAGGACTGTAGACAATTTGATTTGTGACAGATGCGCCACCGGTACAAGGCCGATCAAGAGGCCGGCTACAACCGATGTGGCGAGCGCAAATAAGATGACGACCAGGTTGAAATGGATTTCTGATGCGCGTGGAATCTCGTCCAGACCAATCGCTCCAAGCGAGCGCAAAACAGCAGCACCAAAAACAAACCCGCCTGCGCCACCGGCGAGAGCGAGGAACACACTCTCCACGACGAGAGGCCGCGCGACCTGAAGGCGCGAACCGCCCAAAGCGAGCTTCGTCGCGATCTCTTTCCGGCGAACGTTCGCACGGGCGAGAGCGAGGTTCGCGATATTCACGCCACCAATGAGCAGCACGAAGGCTGCGCCTGCCCATAATAGGTAGAGCATGCTCTTAACATCCCGAACCAAGACATCTTGAAGCCAACGGACTTCTGTATGGAATCCGGCATTGATCAAGAACGGTTTGAACTTTGGAAATCTTTCGAGATTGGCGGCATTCATCGCGTCCACCTGTGCCTGCGCCTGCTGAATGGTGGTGCCGGACCTCAAGCGTGCGATCTCTGACGAATTGTTGCTGTGACGCGAATCGTCGGATTTTTCTCTTTCGGTGAACGCGTACGGCAGCCATAGCCGGACTTTGGCATCGTAAAAGATGAAATCACGAGGCATGACGCCGACGATGGTCTTCGGCCGGCCATTGATGCGGAGATCTTTTCCAACGATATCCTTGTTGCCGCCATACAGCTGCTGCCACAAGCCATGACTCAAAATGACTTTCTGTTCATTGCCAAGCTCTCCGTCGGCTTCGGCGAATCTATGACCAATCGCAGGTGAAATCCTTAACAAGGGAAACATGGAGGGAGTGATCCGCATACCTTTCACACGTTCCGGAGTCCCATTCACATCTACAGTCTGGTCTTCCGAACGAAACATTGCTTCCTCTTCGAACACATTCGTCATTTGCCGTCGTCGATCAAGGTAATCCGGGATACCCACTGACCAGATTTCTGGGACACCTGCACCGGGATACTGATTGGAGATAAACACGATTCGCTCCGATTTCCGTGCGCGATGGTCGCACGGCGTGGACCGGCGTGCGAAATGCGCTCGCACAGAAACATTTGCGATCGATGCGCAAAGGCGACCGTATCTTTTTTTATCACACTGGAGACGAGAAGGCAGTGGTGGGCATCGCGGAGGCCGCATGCGCACCGTATCCGGATCCCGCGGACGAGGCAGGAAAACTGTACGCCATCGACATCGTGGCGGTAAAGAAGCTGAAGTCGCCGGTGACGCTGGCGGCCATCAAGGCGGACGAGGCATTCGCATCATTCCCGCTGGTCCGGATATCGCGCCTTTCGGTGATGCCAGTCAGCGACGACGAATGGAAGCGTATCGAGGCCATCGCTCGTTGATCGTGGCTGATTCCCGAGGCCCTTTGCTTCCGCCAGGCCGATCGAGAGCGATCAGCGGACCTTCGGCCCGCAGTGGTTGACGCCGACGGCGATTATTCCAGCACGCTTCGCGAAGGTCGGCATGCAGTTCAACTTCTGATGAAGTATACGCATTTGATTGCGTCGGGTGACCTAAAACTCACAATGAATCACCGTCCGGCTTTTTGTTTTTCCTCCTGAACGGCCTTCGCCGCGCCGTCCTGAGCCCGCTTGACCCATTGCGTAAATGTGGCCGGGTCCACGAAAGGGTGCGGGTCGCCGGGTTTGCGGGACTTGAGCATGATGCCGCGCTCCAGCACGCCGCCGCCGGGATACCCGCTGTCTTCGGCCCAGCTATGGATCTGCAAGTTCACTTGCACACCTTGTATCTGCGCGACCTTGTTGGCGCTCCTGACCGACTGTTCCGCTTCGGCGAGCCCGCCTCGATAACCCGCTCCGCCCCATACAATCGCCTTATAGGGCGTGCCGCGGTCATAGACGGTGATTCCTTCCGTCGTCAGCACGCCGGGCGTGTGCCCAGGCGTCTGGTGGAATTTGAGCGTCTGACCGCCCAAGGCCAGCGTGTCGCCTTCCTTGACCACCATGTCCCTCTTCGGCACGCGCGGCGGCGGTCCGCCGGCCGCGCCCGGACGGCTTCCCACCTGCTCGATCATCTTCCAGTCTTCTTCGACCGCGATGACGCGTGCATCCGACGCTTCCTGAATCTTCGCCGCACCGCCGAAATGATCGAGATGCCCGTGGCTCAAAATGATGTATTTGATGCTCTTCGGATCGACACCGACTTTTCGGATGTTATCGATGACAAAGTCGACATAGGGTTCTTGGGCTGAGTCGAAGAGGATGTTGCCTTCCGGCGTTGTCAGCAGCCAGACGGAGACATAGCCTGGCCCGACATAATAAAGATTGTCGAATACCTTGAAGGGTTCGACCTTCTGGAACTCAACGTCGTTGGCACGGGTGACCCGGTAGGTCTTGCTCAGTGGCTCCGACGCTGTCTGGCCAGCTGCGAAGGCCGGGCTTCCGAGATTCCCGATTAAGAGAATGGCCGCCAAACAGGTGGACGCGAGCATTATGGTGCGTATGGAAGTTCTCATGTTTTCCTCCTTCGCTTCGCGAGCGAGACTGAACAAGACTACATCTCTGGTGAGTGTTATGCAAAGCCGACTGATGGGCTGCTCACGTTGTCCGTCGTGCAAATCGCGAGAGAACGACGCGTGGGGCTGGCGAGTATGATGCATGCTCATGGCACCTGCAGTGAGATGCTTCAACACTTGAGGAAACGGCGTCGGTGGTGGCGGGAACAAACGCGGGCTAAAGCCCGCGACTACAGATGACGGCAACGTTTCGGCTAAGCATGTAGTCGCGGGCTTTAGCCCGCGTTGGAGTTTGGACATTTTGGGGAACTCTTGGTCAATAGCAATAGCATCGATGCCTTCAACTTCAGGCTTCGTCCGCGGGTATGTCGTGGAAGCGAAATGTGAGTCCGAATTCCCCTCCTCAGCTGAGGAGGGGTCGCTGCGCCATCAAGAAAATGCTCGCGAAGCCACCTTTGAGGGCGCAGACGGGGTGGTGTTGGTCCAGAAAATCAGCGGTTGCTTGAACCAACCACCCCGGCCGCGCCTTTCAAAGGAACGGGAGCAATTCTTGATGGCGCGGCCACCCCTCCTTCGCCAAGCTTCGCCAAGGAGGGGTGTTTTTTGCGCAACCTCGAAAAATGTCCAAACTCCAGTCGCGGGCTTTAGCCCGCGTTGAGGTTGCAGATTTTACGGCAACTCGAACGCCCAGATGGCGGAACTCCGGGCCACAGGCAGCGGGATTTCCGGTGTGAGTTGCGGGAACGAGGCGGCCTGCGCCCCGCCGTAGCCGACGACCACCGCGAGGTACTGTTTGCCGTTCGCCGTGTACGTGATCGGCGCGGAGTTGGGAACGTCGTTCAGACGGACTCTCCACAGGATTTTGCCGTTGGCGTCATCATAGGCGGTCAGCCAGCGGTCCAGCGCGCCGGCGAACACCACTCCGCCTGCCGTTGCCAGCACGCCGGTGCTTTGCGGCGCTCGTTGCCGTTCGGTCCAAATTGTCTTCCGGGTATCGAGGTTGATGGCCTGCAACCGGCCATACCGGCCGTCGCTGTCAGGCCGGGGCCGCAGGTTCACGCTGACACCTGTGGAAAGGAAGCCGCGTCCGCCTGGTGGAGTCGGATACAAATTCATGCATGTCTCGACGGCCGGAACATAAAGGGTCTTGGTTTCCGGATTGATGGCGCCCGGTAACCAACTCCGGCCGCCGCCTGCGTGCGGGCATACGACCATGGGCTGACCCGTGCCTGGAATGAGCTTCGGGTCGATCTTCTTTGCGCCGGTCACCGGATCAATCGAAGTGATGAAGTTCTGCAGGCCCATGTCGACCGAAAAGACGTACTTTCCAGTATCTGCCTCCACCGCGTCATAAACGCCCGGCTTGCCGCTGGTGACGACGAGCTTTTTGGGCTGGCCATTGGCGCCGCGCAGTGGGACGATCTGCCGCTCGAAAGCCCAGTCGAAATCCCACTGATCGTTCGGCACGTGCTGGTAGTACCAGACGAGCTCGCCGGTATCGGGGTTGATTGCAACGGTCGCGTTCGTATAGAGCGCATCGTTTGTGATACCGGGCCGACCGACCGGGTTGCGCAAGGGGCCGGTGTCATATGTAGGAGCGGGACCGAAGAACACCAGGTTCAGATCGGAATCATAGCTTCCCGCTGTCCAAATCGACCCACCGCTGCGTTCCTCCAGCGGCACACCGTTCCAACTGTTGCCGCCCGGCTGATCAGGCCGCGCGATACTGTGGAAGCGCCACGCCTCCTTGCCGGTTTCCGAATCCAGAGCCGCAATGTAGGCTCCGCCGTGGCCGCGGCCGCCGATGCCCTGCATGACTTTGCCCTTGGCGACGAGCGGCCCGCCCGTGAGATTCCAGCCGTCGCTGAGATTGGCGATCGCTTCATCCCAGATGACGCTGCCGGTTTTTACGTCAAGCGCGACCACGTGTAGATCCGAAGTGCCCAAAAACAACTTATTGCTGTAAAGCGCCATGTTGCGCTTGACGCTGGGACGCGCACCTTCGGGAAGTTTGCGCGAGTAATGCCACAGTTCGTCGCCGGTCGCCGCATCCAGCGCCTGGACATTGTCGTTGTAACTGTGAACGAAAGTCACGCCGCCATGCACAAGAGGCGTCGCTTCGTTCGGGCCCGCGGGTAAGGTCAAGGACCAGGCGACACGGAGATTTTTTACGTTATCTTTGGTGATTTGTTTTAGAGGACTGAAGCCCATGTCGTCGTAAGTGCGCCGCCACGTGAGCCATTCTCCGGCAGGGGGATTGTTCAACATCGCGTCGGTGACCGGCGTGATCGCGTCCAGCGGGTTCG
This sequence comes from Acidobacteriota bacterium, assembly GCA_003222815.1. Classification (GTDB taxonomy): domain Bacteria; phylum Acidobacteriota; class Terriglobia; order 20CM-2-55-15; family 20CM-2-55-15; genus 20CM-2-55-15. Next base: position 5,673 of record QHXC01000669.1, read on the forward strand.
GTGCTGCAGGCCATCGCGGCAGTGTCGCGTCCGGAGCGAGACCTCCGCCCGGAGCGTTCGCCCGTAGCTGCTGTTGCTGTGAAGCACGCTGTTGTGGGGCAGACTGGCCCCCAATCCGCGAGAGCGTTCCTAAGGCAATCAAAACAATTCCGAGCATTGCGACCCTAGCACGCGTCATGTTCTTCACCTCGTCTTTGATTTAGCCGCGGCTAAATAGGCAACCCCATGAACGCACTTCAACAATTCTCGCCGCCATGTCGGTCGATGTGGAGTTGGGTGCAAAGTTCCGCGCCGGAGTCCCAAAATCGCTCTTCCAAGCCCGCGGGTTAGCCAACACTACAGGTGAGGCCACAGAATCGCCTCTCACGGTTCTCCTCAACTGGACGTCCGCGTTGAAGAAATAGGAGGATGTGACCAATGTTCAATTCCCAATTCTCAATTCTCATCCGAAAGGAGAAGCGGCCGCGTTTTCGGCGAGAATGTCGAGAAGTAATTCCGGCGAAAAAACATTTGGCAATCCGACATCCACTTCGGATGAGAATTGAGCATTGGGAATTGAGCGTTGGTCAGATCCCCGGTCGGATTCAGGGCAGCGGATTCTGCCACGTTATTTTTGCGCGAGCCCTTATCGTTTCAGAATCGGAATAGTGTTGACTCCCGGAGGAGCCGGTATGGTCAGCAGGTAAGCATATATGTCAGCGATTTCCTTGTCGGACATCACTTTGATCGTATAGGGCGGCATCTGGTCTCTGGGTTGTCGCAACTCTTTCATGAATGCCGGAAAAGATATCGGGCGCGGAGCCAATCGCGGGCCGTCGCCGCCTTGAGCGAGGGTGTTATGGCATTGAAAGCACCCCCGCTCCATGAAAAGCTTCTTGCCGTTCTCCGCGTTGCCGGCAGGCGCAGCCTGGGCTGGCCCAGTCCCGGTGTTAGGGGCGGCAGTTTGAGAATGCAACATGGAAGCGAACGTGACGATCAAGATCAAAGAGCGCATTTCAATATCCTCTCCGTCATGCTTCTATCGGGGTTGTGTGACAACGTCGACGACAACAGGCTCGCCCTTCATGGCCACTTCAACTGCACGCCGGAGGGCCGGACCGAGATCCTGAGGATCGGTAATCGGACCTTCGCCGTGAAGGCCCATGCTTCGCGCCATCATGGCATAGTCGATGTTGGGGTCTTCGAGTCTCGTTCCAATCCCCGCGTTTGCGTTGAGCGCGCCGCGTTGATGTCTTAGTGACATCCGCTGGATATGCATTACCTCTTGGTGGTAGGCGCGATTATTGTGCATCGCCATCAAGAACGGAATGCGGTGATGTGCAGCCGTCCACAGGGCGCCGGGAGCACACATGAAATCGCCGTCCTTCTGGATGCCGACACAGAGTCGGCCATACTTCCGGTGCGCCAGCGCCGCTCCAACCGCTATGGGTAAGCCTGAACCTACGGCGCCTGCGCCCCCGCCTCCGAACGACTGATAAAACTTGTCTGCATTCCATAGGCGTCCGCCTCCGCCTCCGATGCTGGCCCAATCCTTGTCTTTGATGACTTCCCACATTTCGGCGGACAATCGGGCAAGGCTGATTGGGCTCGCGTCCCATGCGTAAGTTGCCGCAACGCGAGCTTGCTCCATCGCCTGCGCGTGAGCAGCGGCCAGTTTCTTTCCGCGTTCCTCCAACACTCGTTTCCGGTCAGCCGTAATGAGCCGTTTGCAAGCTTCGATCAGTGAGGGAAGAGTCGCTTCCGGATCTGCGGCAATCGCGAGGTCCAATTCGGTGAAGCGCTGGAAATACTGGTTATTGCTTTTCAGGTACAGATCGGTGGCTGAGATGCTGATAAGTTTGGTCCCTTGCTTGACGATTGACGTCACCCTCCGCTCCTGCTGATCTCTCTGACTGTTGACCACTCCCCAGAAATCCGAGACTTGCAGGCCGAGGATGACATCGGCGGTACGGACATTACCGCCCCCACTGAGCGGGTGGCGCGTGGGCATTCTGCCGCCTTGCACTTGCGCCTGGAGAGTCTCCGCGAGCTCGATCAGCAATTTCATTCCGTTCTCAGTTCGCGCCGCGTCCCCGCCCAGTATCAATGGATTTTCGGCCGCCACCAACAGGCGCGCCGCCTCAGCCACTGCACTTGCATCGCCGGCGGGCGGAGAGGCCAGAGTAAGTTTAGGAATTCGCAACCGCGATCGGTCAGTGATTCCCGCTTCCTGCAGTCCGCTATCGGTTGCCAACGCTACGGGTCCCATCGGCGGTGTCATGGCTATTTTGTAGGCCCGGACGGCGGATTCCGCAAAG
>QHXC01000670.1 GCA_003222815.1 Acidobacteriota bacterium
TCGCGCTGTTTATGGTTGTGCCGTTTCCCAATTGGCCGGAGTTGTTCATCCCCCACGCCCGGACCGTACCATCGCTTATCAGCGCCAGGTTGTGGCTGCCTCCTGCCGAGATCGCCGATAACCCATCGAGCCCGGTCACTGTCACGGGTGTGGTGCTATTCGTGAAGGTGCCGTTGCCCAATTGCCCGGCATCGTTACGCCCCCAGGCCCTGGCTCCGGACTGGGCGAAGGCGGCCTGCGAATACAGGAGCCCGACAATGAAGATGAGGACGCGAGCCGTAGCCGAAAGCGGGTTGATCGCCAGTTGCAGTATTCGGGATTTCGAGCCAGACGAGATTGCGGAGAGAAAAGTAGGCCGCATAGAAACCTCCTTGTTCCTATTGTCGAATTTAGAAATCGACCGCCCGTAATCAGCTCGACATCAGCGAACTCTAGAAGTGACGGGCAGCTCAAGCTTCGCGCGAGGACGACACCCTGTCACTAAGCTTTTCCTGGAAATATTTTTTGACCGCCACACGCCGCGACATAACTTATTGAACCTTTTAGCAAACTGCTGATTAAGGTATTGGGCCATTGGTCAGCGTGCGTGCAACGCGGCCTCACGGGCTGAAACCCAGGCTGTGACAGCATTCCAGCGCGATTGATACGCGGCAAGTCAAGCGCCTGCGTCAGATGAAGTGCCGCGCAGCTAGATCTGAAATCTGCAATCGCCAATCGTCAGGTACGCAACAAAGATGTGCAATATCCTCAGCAATTGCTTTGGCTGATTGCACATGGCTGTTAGACATTGGCGATCGGCGATTGCGAATCGGCGATGTTCAGAAACCAGCAAGTGACTTTTTGTGCAAAACCCGTTCCACTATCGCACCCCTGGGATCACGAAATGCTTGCCGGCCCGTCGAGGCCCACGTGAGTTGGGCCGCCGATTTCGCCTCCAATCAGGCCGTCAACATGGGAGCCATGAGCGAAGAAGAAGTGATGATCTCCAATCAAGCGCGAAATTTCCGCGGCCGCAACGGCTACCCCAAAGCCCGCCATGATCTCGGCTCCGCCAGCACCGTCGTGGTCTCCGCGTTGAAAGGGAAAATTTCTGACCCCGCGCGACGTGTAGTTGTTCTCAAGTTCCTTGCACATATCGACGATTCATGAAAGACTGCCTCGACTCTACTATCCGCTTTTCGAACCTGCATCGATTTTGCAGCGAAAGTATTGGCCGCTGCGTATTGCCCACCCCAGATAACGATGGCCACTGACTTGCGAATGTTCCTGCCTCGGAAAGGGGAGATGATGGACGAGACGATTTCCATTCTTTATGTGGAAGACGATGAGCTCATGAGAGCCGGCATGCGATTTCTGCTCGAGAAAATGCCGGGCATTGAAGTCGTTGCCGAATGTGGCAACGGAAGAGATGTGCTGGGGCTGGTTCTAAGACTACGGCCCCGTGTCGTGATCCTCGACATCGCTTTGCCTGGGCTCAATGGGCTGGAAGTGGCGGCGCTGCTGCACCGGGAGCACGCCAATGTGGCAATGATCATCCTTACGGGATACCTTGAAACCGAATACGTGCGGCGTGCCCAATCGTTGGGCGTCTTCGCATACCTGCTCAAGGATTCCAGTCTGGCAGAGCTCGAAATGGCCGTGCGCGCTGCGGCTTCTGGAAAATCGTATGTGACATCATGTGTCTCGAAGTACCTGTGGGAAAACCAGCGCGATACAGGAGCGCCGTTGGGCACGTGGGAGCCGATCACGCCACGTCATCGCGAAGTGCTCACGCTCGTTGCCGAGGGCAAGACCAACAAGGAAATCGCCCTGGTGTTGGCGGTGAGCGTGAAGACCATCGACAAACACCGTACCGAGCTCATGCGCCGGCTGCACATTCACAACACCGCCGGCCTGGTCCGGTACGCCACACGAAACAGGTTTGTGACCGCCTAGCGCGTTTTTTGTGACCAAAATTCGGCATGGAGTGGTGGGTTTTTAGCTCCGCGTTCCCATCTGGTACGCGGGCTCCCTCTCGGAGGCAGGTTGATCCGGTTCGGAACGACTTGACTCCGCCGCGGAAGCAAATGTTTTCGTGATGGAGCAACGTGTTTCCGGGAAAAAGCAAGGTTTCCTGGACCCGGAACTAGGTTGCATTGTGACGGAACAAAGCGTCTTGGTCAGGAAGCAATGTTGGTTCATGAAAAAGCAACGTCGTTTTGCGGCAAATCCACATTGCTTTTTGAAAAACCAATATGGTTTTGCGCCAATGTAATGTTGCAATGCGAAAAACCAATATTGCTTTACGCCAAAGCAATGTGTCGCCGGAGCGGGCAGCGCTACTTCATTGAGGGATAAGGACTTCCACGCGACAAAACAAATTGAATTCGTGGCAAAGCAATGTTGCAATTTCAAAAAGCAATGTTGCTTTGCGATAAAGCAATGTATCGCCGTGACGGATCGAATTGTCTTGGCCATAAAGAAGACCGTCGGCGTGTCCCAGATAACCGGCGCCGTCAGGGCACTACCTGTGTCGGTCGCGAAGAAAAGCATCAATGACGCGTTGCCAGTTATGTCTGAGACGGAGTTCATCTTCATCGCGGGAAAGCAAACCTTATTGAAAGGGAAGCTCGCGGCCGGAGCGGAAACGGCTTGCGACACGTGACGTGTCACCAGATGTCGGGGGAGCCAACAGTCATTCCTGTATTTCAGCCGCGACAGCGCCCGTCTGAATTTCAAATCGTTCCCGTCTCGGGATGTGACCAACTTTCAAAGGTGCTGTGCGTTACGGGCGGTGCCTCGGCTCTTGTGAGTTGGTCCGTTTTGCCGGGCGCCCGCATCCCGGCGAACAGTTGGATATGCGCCTGGACGATCCGATTACGGGCCTCCTCGTTCGGCTCGAGGGTCCAGACGCCTCGTTCGGATGTACCGCCGAGAGCGATCCCATCACTTCGCGGCATCATGTGAATCCCGATGCCGACCTGCCCAGCCGTACTTCCCGGAGCGCTTGTCGTCTGGTAGTTGATCTCGGGCTGAGGTACGAAATGAGTGAGCTGGCCTTTGAGCGGGATAAGCTCTTGGTCGCCGAAGAGTGCGCGCGAGCCAAGACCGGTACAGTTGATGATGATCGATTCGCTCAAGGACATCAGATCGCGCGGCGTGTCGAACTTACGAATGACGATCCGGCCTCCAAAGAGAAGGAAGTCGCGAACGAGCGCGTCCAGATAAATGGACGGCTGAATCCGCATGGCCGCACGCCGAATTGCGTACTTCGTCGGAAACGGATGCTCGCCGGGTTGCAAGACCACCTGTCCCGTGCCCAACTGCGGAGGGAGCAGGTCGTTCGGACCCTCTTGCCCGCGAAGTTCATTGGTCGGACTGTAGCTATAAATCCACGAGACGCCGTAATTGGAACCGGCCAGAAGTTGAAGCTGCGTGTACGCGAGCTCGGCCGCGCGCCTGAACTGCGCGTCCCAGTCTGGAGTGCGCCGGTCGTTTTCGATGAGTCCGGATGTCGGTGTGAAGCCGGCAAGTGACATATTCGATGTCGTGTCCGGCGGCACGGACATCGCGTAGATCGTGACATCGAAACCGCGTCGCTGGAGTTGCCGCGCCGTTGTTAGGCCGACGGCACCGCAGCCGATGACTGTGGCCCGTCGCTCGCCGTGTTCCATCGCCAATTCGGCCGCCATATACGCGGTGCCCCACGACAGGGACATGCCCGCGCCACCGTGGCCATAGTTCTGAATGAGCATCTTCCCGTCGAGCTTCTCTGCTTTGAGCACGAAGCCCGAGTCGCGGTGCGGACGGAGACCGACAGTCGTCCGGATGACGCGGTCCCAGGAGGCCTCGACAAGAGGCAGGCTCACCGGAGGCCGTAATGTGGAAGGCGCG
>QHXC01000164.1 GCA_003222815.1 Acidobacteriota bacterium
CGTATGAAAACTCAGTTGCGGCAGCAGCGCGCGTCCCCCGGTTTTCTATCCAACGAGATGTTCAGCCGCGCGGTGTACGGCAGTCACCCGGCTGCAGTCGTTTCGTCGACGGTTGCGTCGATTGACGCGATGACGCCGGAAGCGCTGGCGAAATGGCATCGCGAACGGTACGCACCTCAAAATGCCATACTGGGCATCACCGGCGACGTACGCGCATCAGAGCTCGTGCCGAAGCTGGAGAACTGGCTTGCCGACTGGAAGAAGACCGAATTGAAAGAAGTTTTACCGCCGAACCCGCAAATCGTGCCGGCCAGGCGCGTGCTGCTAGTCGATCGGCCGAATTCGGTACAAACCAGCGTCATGCTCGGGAACATCGCGATCGACCGGCGCGATCCCGATTTCATTCCCGTCTCTATCATGAACCACGTGCTGGGCGGCGGCTCCGCCGCACGACTGTTCCTCAACCTGCGTGAAGAGAAAGGGTACACGTATGGCGTCTACAGCTCGGTGACGGCCCTGAAGTATCCCGGGCCCTGGCGCGCATATGGCGATGTGAGAACGGAAGTGACCGAAGGCGCAATCACCGAGTTTTTCCGTGAATTCCAACGCATTCGCGACGAGCGCGTGCCGGAAAGTGAGCTGGAAGATTCCAAACGATCGCAGGTCGCGTCGTTCGCTCTGTCACTCGAAAGCCCGAACGAACTGCTAGGTTATGCAATCATCCGAAAAATCTACGGATTCCCGGCCGATTACTGGGACACATACCCGGCAAAGATCATGGCCGTCACGGCTGCGGATATTCAGCGCGTCGCCCGCAAGTACATCAACCCGGACAATATTCAGGTTGTCGCCGTCGGCGACGTCAGCAAGATCAAGCCGGTCATGGAGAAGTACGGACCAGTTGAAGTGTACGATGCGGAGGGGAAGAAGGTCGGAAACTAAATCAAAAGACAAATCGGACACCAGTTGGATCTTTGTGTTTAGCGCCTTTTGTTGCTAAATTCCCCGTATGGTGCCTGCGGTAGCCCTATCGCTCTTCCTTTCCTGGGTCCAGGTCAGTTCGGACACGTACGTCGTCAAGTCATCGGCGGGGGAGGAGCGTGCGAGACGTGTTCTCAAAGAGCTGGAAGCATTTCATCAGCTCGTCGGAACACTGATATTTCGATCCATCGAGCTTCCGGAGCTTCCGATCGAAGTGCTGTTGATCGGGGATGATCAGACGATGAAAGAACTCGCTCCGGATTACAACGGCCGGAAGGTCGCTGTCGCGGGGTACTACCAGCGTGGCCAGGATCGTGATTTCATCGTCCTTTCGGGCCAGGTTTTCCCGGAAACGCTCACAAGCGTCGTCTATCATGAGCTCACCCATTACTTCCTTAGCCGCTCACTCGTTTATCGGCCGGCGTGGCTCAACGAAGGGCTGGCCGAATACTTCGCAACGGCAGATATTCGGGAAGACGAGATCTCGCTTGGAGCGCTTTCGATGGAGCGGCTTCAGTTGCTCAAGACCAATGCGCCACTACCATTGAAAACTTTTTTCGCGGTGGATTCCAACTCCCCTTATTACAACGAGTCCCTCAAGGCGAACGTGTTTTACGCGCAAACCTGGGCATTCGTCTACTTCATGATGCACGGCGAATATGCCAGCCGTTTTAAGCGATACGTGGAAGCCTTGACTCAGGGTGAGGCCAATCTTCTCGATTATTTGAATGTTAGCGAGCGCGACCTGGAGCTTGGTTTTCTGAATTACCTGAAGGTGTTCATGCAGTACGGCGTGCGGACTCACGCGAAAGTCAGCGGTGAAGCGTGGACCATGAAGGTGGAGTCCATTCCCGAGACAGAGGCGCAGATTTCAATTGCCGAAATCTTTCTTGCAGGCGGAAAGCTTGAACAAGCACGACATCATCTAGAAGCTGTGGCCGCTCGTGATCCGGAATTTCTGAGAGCGTCCTATTACCGGGGAGTGCTCGCGCGGGCCGCAGGGGAAGGCGATGCGCGGGAATTTTTCGTCGACGCGCTACTGGATCCGCATCTCGGAACCCGTGCGGCCGTGCAACTGGTACAAATGGGGGAGATGCACATTCCGGCGGTTCGCGGTTTACTGGAGCAGGCGGCTGCCTCGAGTACCCGAATTTCCGATGTGTACTGGGCATTAGCGCAGATTTATTCGGACGACATTCGCCGCATCGAAGAAGCAGTCCGTCTGGACGCGCGCCGTTCCGCGCCGCCTGTCCAGTCACCGAAACCGAACCCACCACCGGTCCCGGAGCCCATCTGGCAGCGCTATGCGGAGGGTTCCGAATTCAAAGTGCGGTACAGTCTATTGTCAGAATCGGAAAATCAGCCGCACATTCAAACGTTCGTTCCGCCTTATTACCCGGTTGATCTGCTCGACCAGAAATTGGCCGGAGAAGTTGTGATTGACGTGCAAGTCACGGAGGATGGCAAAGTCGCTGGAATCTGGCTCGTTTCAGCCGCGCCGGACATCTTCGAAAGTCTTGCTACTGTGGCCGTTCGGGAATGGCGGTTCGACCCGGTTCCTGCGAAGATCCGAATCGTATTGGAGTTCAAGCCGTAGGGATAGTTGTTGCTGCTCGAGCGACATTCCGCAGCGGAAACCTCACAATGAATGTTGCACCCTGCTCGTCGCCGGGGCTTTCGGCGTGGACGGTTCCGCCGTGCGACTCCACAATGTGCCGGACAATGGCCAGGCCGAGGCCCAGCCCGCCATGCACGCGTGTCCGTGAGGTGTCCGCTTGGCGGAACCTTTCGAACACGTAAGGAAGAAAACCGGCTTCGATTCCAATGCCGGTGTCCGTGACGCGAATCTCGGCATGCGCCTCCGCTTCCATCAAGTCAATGGCGACATGGCCTCCGCTGGGCGTGAACTTCACCGAATTTGCAAGCAGGTTCCAGACGACCTGTTGAAGCCGGTCTGCATCTCCAAAAACAAATCCGTTCAATGCCGCCATGCGCAGCTCGATTTCGATATTTTTAGCGTGACTTGCCGGACGAACGGTCTCCACGGCTGACTGAATCACCGCAGCAAGGTCCACAGACTCCATATTCAGCCGCAGCTTTCCACTAATGATCCGTGAAACGTCAAGCAGATCATCCACGATCTTGACCTGAGTCTTGGCATTTCGCTCGATCAGATTCAGCGCTTTCGCAAAGACCTTCTCATCACGCGGCTCGCTGCGAAGCATGTACACGCCTCCCAAAATAGGGGTCAACGGCGTGCGCAGCTCGTGCGACACGATGGCGACAAATTCGTCCTTCAACCGATTAGCCTTCTGAGCTTCGGTGTACAAACGCGCATTCTCCAGCACCACGCCGGCACGCCGCCCCAACTCTTGAAAAAGGTCGAGGTCGTCGGCGCCAAATGCGCCGGGCCTGTCTGATAACACGGCCAACACTCCTGCCACTTCATCGCGTGCGAGGATCGGAACAAGGGCACGCGAGACTGGCCTCAGCGTGACATCGCACTCTCCGATATTGAGCACGTGATCCAGGTTCAACTCGGGATCATCTTTTACGCTTCGGGGAGCCGCATACGCCGCCGCGATTCGCCGCAGTTCGCCCTCTTCTTTCACAAAGATCAAGCAGCAATCCGCGTGCTTCGCGGCGATGTACTCGGCCAGTTCCGCAAACGTTTTCTCGCAGTCCAACGATGACTCCAGGATTTTGCTTCCCTCGACGATGGAGCGGACCCGTTCGTCCGCGCGCTTTCTTTCGGCAAGGTCTAAAACCAGCGAAAAGGTCTCGCCAGGTTCCTTCCGCGTGGAAATACCCCCAATCAGCACGGGAACGCGGTTCCCGCCCTTGCCAATGAATTCCTTTTCGTAGGGCGAGAATGCACCTGTGACTTCAACTTCGCGGCCGGCCTTCGCATCAAGCTGGTCGTATTCGGGTGGAGTCATGTCGTGCCATCGAAGTCGTCTTATCACCAGGTCGTTTCGGGTGTAGCCCATCGATCTCAGAAAAATATCGTTGGCTTCTGTGATGAATTCCGAATCCGCAACCATCACCCCAATGATGTTGGACTCAATCAGCCGATGAAATCGTGCTTCGCTCGCCCGCAACGCCTCTTCGACCCGATGGCGCGAGGTCACGTCGCGCGAGAAAACGGTGATTCCTCCGTCCTGGTTGGGATAGGTCTGATGCTCAAACCACCGGTTGAGCGTTCGATGAAAGTGTTCGAAACGTAGAACGGCCCGCTCGGCCAGAGCACGAGAGATTTCGTCTTGAAACGGCGCGTCCGAAGCATTGAGGATCTCGGCAGCCTTTTCATTAGCGAACGTCACCTGGTGCTCTTTATCGAAAAGGCACAAGCCGTCGTCGATCTTCGCGAGAATTTCGGCCAAATTGGGCGTAGAAGGCATCGGATCTCGGACTATAAATTCCTTATTCGAATTTCGCAATTCGAATGTGTTATGTTACGGAACTTCGTTCAGCTTGGATCGGTGGTGCCTATAAGATGAAGCGGTCGAACAAGTTCAAGCTGTGGTGGCGAGAAACCCAAATGGTTGTTCGTGGATTGACTTCCACCAAGCACGTCGTTCTGGCTCACATCATTCCCACACGCAAATGCAATTTGGCTTGCGCCTACTGTAACGAATACGACGATTTTTCGCCTCCGGTGCCAACGGATGAAATGATCCGGCGCATCGACCGATTGGCATACCTGAAAACCTCCATCGTCACGATCAGCGGCGGGGAGCCATTGCTGCATCCCGAGATTGAAAAAATCATCCAGCGCATTCGGCACCACGGAATGCTCGCTGGCATGATCACCAATGGTTATCTCCTGACGCCGAAGAAGATCATAGCCCTAAATGAAGCAGGACTTGAACATCTTCAAATCAGTATCGACAATATTCAACCGGATGACGTGTCGCTCAAGAGCCTCAAGGTCCTCGACAAGAAACTCGAATACCTCGCGGACTTCGCCGAATTTGCCGTGAACATCAACTCGGTTATCGGCGGAGGAATTCGGAATCCCGAAGATGCGGAATTGATCACGAATCGCGCCATCCAGCTTGGATTCTCCAGTTCGCTGGGTATCATTCATGACGGCGGCGGCGCCGTAAAGCCGTTGAATCGCCGGGAGGAACGCGTCTTCCGCGAGATCAGGAATTACGGAAAGCACAGCTACAGCCGGCTCAATTGGTTCCAACACAATCTGGCTCGTGGCATTCCTAACGACTGGCGATGCCGCGCCGGTGCCCGTTACCTCTATATCTGCGAGGACGGCCTGGTCCATTACTGTTCACAGCAGCGCGGCTATCCCGCAATTCCGCTCGAAAAATACACCTTCGCTCATATGGAGCGCGAATACTTTTCCAAGAAGGCGTGCGCTCCGACCTGCACTGTGGGCTGCGTCCAAAAGGTCTCCGTTATCGATCACTGGCGCGATCCACAGGTCGACCAAACCGACATCCGATCTGACCCCCAGGAACTACACAAAATCGCCTAGGACTGGTTCGGAGCCCACCAGGTGCTCTCGTGGACCGCGGATTGCAAATACTGGTGGTATGAGTTCCCCATTAGCACCCGCGACGATGACCATTTCTTGTTTTGCGGCAACGGAAGCCCAGATTCAGTCCATCTCAGAAGGCGTGAAACGGGCCGGCCTGTACGATCGTTACAAAGAACGGGTCTACGGTGAACACATCATGATTACAGTTCAAACAAGGACATTTAACGAGCGCGAAACGGTCAAGACCATCCTTCGGCAGGCCGGCATCGCCGAGTACATCTACGAAGAGGAGAATGCGGCGTAGGCCAGGGTGCTAACACCCTTGCCGAGTCTGCTTTTGCCCTCATCCCACAAAGAGGTGCGCACTATTTTTCCCGATCGGAGCGGAGCAAATCAGTGGTACTTCCTTTCCACCCTCCGAGTCTCAACTCGCTCTTCCGCGGAACGATTTCTCTCCCGGCTCTCACACCCCCAAAATGTGGTACCCGCCATCTACGTAAATCACTTCGCCGGAAATTCCGCGTGAGAGAGGGCTGAGCAGGAAGAGCGCGGCGTCCCCGACTTCCTCGGTGTCCACTCTTTTCCGCAAGGGCGCCCGCTCGGCGTGCAGTTTGATCATACTGGAAATGCCGCCAACCGCAGAAGAAGCCAGTGTCTTGATCGGGCCGGCGGAGATGGCGTTTACGCGAATCCCATGCGGACCGAGATCATTGGCCAGATAGCGGACTGAAGCTTCGAGAGCCGCCTTGGCAACACCCATAACGTTGTAGTTCTGGATGACTCGCTGGCTGCCCAGGTACGTCAGCGTCACGATACTGCCGTTCCGGCCCTTCATCAGCGGCAAGGCTGCGCGGGAAACGGCAACAAGGGAATACGCGCTCACATCGAGCGCGACGCGAAAGTCTTCGCGTTTTGTATCGGCATACATGCCATCAAGAGCTTCACCGGGAGCGTACGCCAGGACATGCGCGAGGAAATCCAACTGGCCGGCCTCTTCACCGATCCGGCTCATCAGTGTCTGAATCTGTTCATCGCTGGCCACGTCACAGGGAAGCACCAGAGGATTGTTCAACTCCGGAGCCAATTCACGCACGTTCTCACCCAGGCGGTCATTCTGGTAGGTGAGGATTAGCCGCGCGCCCGCTTTGTTTGCGGCGTTGGCGATGGCCCAGGCAATGCTTCGCTTGTTGGCAACGCCCATGACGAGCCCCGTCTTTCCATCGAGTAGCTGTGACATGAGGCGTTACGTTAGCACGAATCAACGGCTAATTTGAAAAACGAGGGATGTCTTCCCCTCCTCGGGAAAGGAGGGGATTTCGTGTTCCACTTGGCGGGTCTCCGTGCTAGAATTACCTACCGATCGGTCGGTAGGTATAATTGCTACGCTAACCACGGTTTTCTTAGGATCAACAATGGAAGAGCTTCCGACTTTCACGTTCTCGATTCTGGTCGAGAACCGGTTCGGCGTCCTGTTTAATATCACGGGTCTGTTCAGCGCCCGGGGCTATAACATCGAGCGCCTGATGGTGGTTCCGGACACGGAGCCCGGCTTGTCACGCATCACGATGGTCGCTCACTGCGGACCGGCTCTCGCGGATCAAATCGTTAAACAACTCAATAAGCAGGTCGATGTCATCTCGGTCGAGGTGACGGAGAAGGAGAAATCATGGCCAACGTCTACTACCAACAGCACGCAAACCCAAGCCTGATCAAGTCCAAGCGCGTCGCGGTCATCGGTTACGGCAGCCAGGGACATGCCCACGCTCTCAATATGCGCGACAGCGGCATCAACGTAACGGTTGCCTGCTATGCGGGAAGCCCGTCTGCGGCTCGTGCCAAACAGGACGGACTTCCTGTGTCGACAGTGGAACAGGCAACCGAGACCGCAGACGTCGTCATGATCCTGATTCCCGATGAGACTCAGAAAAAGGTCTACAAGGCTTCAATTGAGCCGCACCTCCGTTCGGGTCAGACATTGATGTTCGCTCATGGCTTCAACATTCACTTCGGTCAGGTCGTCCCGCCCCCCTTGGTTGACGTTTCGATGATCGCCCCGAAGAGCCCAGGCCACCGCATGCGCGAATTGTTTGTTGAAGGGGTTGGGGTGCCGGCGCTCCTGGCGGTGCATCAGGACGCGAGCGGTCGCGCGAAAGAGAATGCTCTTGCTTATGCTTGGGCGACGGGCAATCTCAAGGCCGGCGTCATCGAGACCACGTTCAAAGAAGAGACCGAGAGCGATCTGTTCGGCGAGCAGACGGTATTGTGCGGCGGCGTCAGCGCGCTGGTAAAGACCGCTTTTGAAACGCTGGTCGGAGCCGGATACCAGCCGGAGATCGCCTACTTCGAATGTATGCATGAGCTGAAGCTCATCGTTGACCTGTTTTATCAGGGCGGTCTGGGTTACATGCGCTACTCCGTAAGCGATACGGCCGAGTACGGCGATTACACCCGCGGCCCCAGGGTCATCGACGCGCATGTCCGCGAGACCATGAAACAGATTTTGACCGAAGTCCAGAACGGCACCTTTGCCAAACAATGGATCGCGGAGAATGAGGCCGGCCGGCCCAACTTCAAGCGGATGCGCGAAGAGGAAGCGAAGCATCCCATCGAAGCCGTGGGCAAGCAGCTTCGCGAAATGATGTCGTTCCTGCAAAAGCCGAAGCAGAAGACGGAACCTGCAGCGGCAGCCGTTGGCGCTCGGGAGGATCGATGAGCGCTCATGTTGAAAAACCCTCTCCCCCTGGGGCCAGGGTGGGAACTTCTCTGGATGGGACGCAAGCCGAGAGTTCCGCGTCAAAGCACCCGCTAGCCGGCCAAACGATGACCGGCGCGGACATGATCATCCAGGTCCTCGCGGATGAGGGCGTGGAAATCCTGTTCGGTTATAGCGGCGGTGCAATTCTCCCGACGTACGATGCCCTGTTTCGCTACAACGCCGAGCAGGAATCCAAGCGCAGAAAGATAATTGATCTGGTCGTTCCGGCCAACGAGCAGGGCGCCGGGTTCATGGCTGCGGGATACGCACGCGCCAGCAGCAAGGTCGGCGTGTTCATGGTCACGTCAGGACCTGGCGCGACAAACAGCGTCACGCCGATTCGAGACTGCATGGCGGACTCTGTTCCTGTTGTTCTCATTTGTGGACAGGTACCGCGGCACGCGATCGGCACTGACGCATTCCAGGAAGCGCCCGTCTTCAACATCATGAGTGCCTGCGCGAAGCGCGCATTTCTCATCCTGGATCCGGAAGAGCTTGAATCAACAGTACGAACGGCTTTCGATATCGCACGAAGCGATCGGCCTGGGCCGGTTGTGCTCGACATACCGAAAGACGTACAGAACTGGAAGGGGACATTCCGTGGCGAAGGTGTGCCCGAGCTGCGCGGCTACCGGGAACGAATGCGGGACCTGTATGGATCGCGCATGCCTGAGGACAAGGGAAAAAGATTTTTCGACTTACTGCGCCAGAGCGAACGGCCGCTCCTGTATGCGGGTGGCGGCGTCATTAAGAGTGAGGCATCGCGGGATTTGCGCCGCTTTGCGACGACCTTCCAGATCCCTGTTGTCACGACGCTTCAGGCTATCGGGTCCTTCGACACCACTCACCCGCTCTCACTTCACATGCTGGGCATGCATGGCACCGCATACGCCAATTACGCTGTGGAAGATTGCGATTTCCTCATTGCGGTTGGCGCGCGCTTCGACGATCGTGTCGCCGGCAACGTTTCAAAGTTCGCTCCTAATGCCGTAAACATTGCACACGTGGACATTGATGCAACCGAGATCGGAAAGGTCAAGCAGGTCACCTGGTCACACGTGGCCGATGCCCGCAGCGGCCTGCAGGACCTGCTTGCCGCCGGTGATGGTTTTCAAAAGGATTTTTCGCCGTGGCTGGCTCATGTCACCGAACTCAAGAACAATCATCCCCTCGATTACGACCGCGAATGCGACTTCATCCAGCCCCACTACGTTCTGGAGTGTTTGAACAAGATCACCAGGGGCGAAGCGATTATTTGTACCGGGGTCGGCCAACACCAAATGTGGGCGGCGCAGTATCTCGATTACAAGAATCCGCGATCGTTCCTGACATCCGGCTCGATGGGTACGATGGGTTTCGGATTGCCGGCGGCAATCGGCGCGCAGTTCGCTCATCCGGATCGGCTCGTCATCAACATCGACGGTGACGGCAGTCTCCGCATGAATATCGGCGAGATGGAAACGATCACGAACTACAATCTCCGAGTGAAAACGGTTCTATTCAACAACCAGGGCGATGGTATGGTGCGGCAGTGGCAGAAGATGTACTTTGCGGAACGCTTTTGTGGGACCGAGAAGTTCCTTCACCGGAAGGATTTCGTCAATGCTGCCAAAGCCGATGGTTTCGAGTTCGCCGTCCGGCTGAGCGAGAAGAATCGAGTCGAACGGGTTCTACAGGAATTTGTGCATCACAACGGCCCGGCATTTCTGGAGGTGATGATCGA
>QHXC01000165.1:0-34208 GCA_003222815.1 Acidobacteriota bacterium
TACCTCAACGATACCCTCATCGACGGTACCGATCAGAAGACTGTCCGTCGTCGCAAGTAGTGTCTGGCTGAAAACGCCGTCCGCAACATGGCGGACGAATTTTCCGTTGCGAAACTCGGCAGCACCGACCGATGTCCCCACAAACACTCGGTCCTCTGAAGCGGCTATCGAGAGCACGCGGTTGTCGGGCAAGCCGTTCTGGTCATGGAATTCTTCCGCAGTGCCGCCTTGCCAGTGAATGACACCTCGATCTCGGGTACCAATCCACAGATCGCCTTCGCTGCCGGCAAGCGCCGTAACCGGAATGTTTCGAAGGTTCGCGTGAAACGGAGCTATTGCGGCGCCATCGTAGGCGACGACGCCGCCCTCCGAAAAGCCCATCAGGAGAATGCCGGTGGGTAGTATTAATAAGGATGTAACAGTCCCGTACCCTTTGTTCGCCTGGACTTGAATTTGTGAAAACCGCACGCCGTCGAATACCAGAATTCCCGCTGTTGACGTTGCGATCCAGAGCTTGGGTTCCGCATCGCCGGCCACGGTTCCAACAGCCATGGTAACGGGAGGTGATGGGGGCAGATCCCGTCCCACAAGATAAGTCGCACGCAGATTGCCGGCCAAGTCGTACGCCCAGAGTCCCCCTGCACCACAGATGTAGAGCAGATCGTGGAATAATTGCCCATCGCGGAAGTCTGGAGGCGACGGAAGGAAATCCACAAGGGCAGGTTTTGAGTCGGAGATCGGACGGATTTGAAATGGGATCGCCGACTCCGAAACGTCAAGCCGAGCTTCTTCAACAGCTCGCTTTGCCCGGACGATCCAGACCATACCAAGAGCCATCAGAAATACCAAACCCACCAGAACCGTCCACCGTAGCTTTGCTCGCACGATCGACCTCTTGTGCAAATCGGATGCCGTCATCTTAACGGAGAGATGCGGGTGTTCGGATAATAGTACGCGAGGATTTCCCTGTACGTGTAACCTTGTTCGCCCATGGCCGCTGCGCCATCCTGGCACAAGCCGATTCCGTGACCCGCGCCATACCCCTCAAAAAGGAATCGGTCCCCCGATCGACGGACTTCATAAAGATCGCTGCGGACCTTATTCCAACCTAAGGTCCTTCCAATGGCGAGTCGAAAATTTTCTGCATCGACAACGCGCATTTCCCTGCCGCTGATCCGAAGACGCTGCGCTCGCCCGGAACTGGTTCGCTCGATGATCTCGATTCCGGAGACGTCACTCCCACCAAGAGCCAATTTCAGATCGGAACCCGTGAGTTCAGCGGACCACTGCATCCGTCCACGCGAAACACAAAACCCGTCCTGTAATTGTCTGAAGTAGAGCGCCTGGGGTTCGGGGATCCCGCCACAGTTTTGATGGTAATAAGCCGGTATCGGCTGTTCGTCGTATCGAATCACTTCATTGCGGGTATCGTTGACCGCCTTGCGAAGGTGATCGTTCACGGCACTGATGCGAAAATCCTGGCAATGCGTTGTGTCGCAGAAGTCGAAACCTTCTGCTTTATGGCGGTTCAGGAAATGCACCGCGTAAGTTCGGCTCGCTACGGCAATCGCCTTCAGTGACTCATCCGATCGAAAATTCGAGGATTCGCCGGCAAGGACGGCGGCGACGTAGTCTTCCAACGGGATTTCCGTCACGATCCGGAGCGTGCCGTTGCTTGCGGTCACTTCGATTGGGTATGGTAAACGAACGGGTTTATGGCTCGCCCGCTGAATCGTGACCGGACCGGCACTCCGAAACGTTGGGGCAGCTTTACGCGCATCGATGACAACCGTCTGTCCGTCGCCGGTCGTCAGTCGGATTTCTGAAGGTTGTTCGATGGAAAACAGGCGCACACGCACTGGGGCCGGCTGAGCCACCTGTGGCGAGTGAATGTAGAACCATCCCGCAAGGAAGAGAATGCCTGCTGGGAAAATGCGCGTCATTGACCGGCCTTTGACATCGCGTGACCGTCGAATATCCGGCCGGCAATCGGTGCGGCGTCAGTTCCGCCCGTACCCCGCTCGAGAAATACCACGACGACAATTTCCGGGCGTTCCGCCGGTGCGAATCCGGCAAACCAAGCATGTCCGCCGGATGTGCCCGTCTTTCCTGCGACCTGGACGTGCCTAGAGGCCGCGAGTTGTCCGGTTCCCATATTTACCGAGGCCTGGAGTCCTTCGGAGACGAGCTGGAGAGCTGGCGTGACCGATCCCGGATCCCGCAAACGTCGAGCGAGCGTGCGATAAGCTTCGGCCAACGCGAGCGGAGTGACCGCAACACTGTCTTCACCGATGCTCATGAGCTGCATCGCCTCCTTTGACGTTGGCTGCTGAACGATCCCCGGGATTTCGGTCTGCCACTTCCCCGTCAGTGAATTGAATCCGGCATGCGAAAACGCACGGTACAACGCGTCCATCGGGAGACGTTCAGACATAACGGTGAAGAAATGGTTGCACGAGTATGCCAGAGCCATTACCGGGTCCAACGGCCCCGGCATCGTCGCGTGGGAACAGTCCAGGTTGTGTTCTCCGATTCGCACGGTCTTCGGACAAACGAGCGCAGTCCTTTCCGTCACCAGTCCAGCTTCCCACAGCGCGATCAGCGTGAACGGTTTCATCGTCGAGCCCGGCGAGGCAACGCGCCGAGCCGCAACATCCATGCGATACGAGGCGAGCACTTGACCCGTTTCGACGTCGAGAGCAACAGCCGTGCCCTGACTCTCGTTCATGGCATCCTTTACCGCACGTAGCAGCCGTTCGTTCGTTGTGGCAGACGGTGAAGCAAGGATCCAGGAGAGAAACAAGACATAGATCGCAAACACTGACGAACAATAGCGCAGGATTTAGCTCCCTGACAATGTTTTCTGGCATTCTACGCCCGATGCGTCGCTCGTTACATGGATCTTGGCGGTTGCGTATTGGCGATTGCTGATTTTCTACGATACACAGTTTGACGAGGAGATCAAGTTTTCGAGGCGCAATCCGGCAAAGCAGATCATCCGGAAGCCTTCGCCGGCAGGATCAGGCGGTCGAGGTCTTTGAAGCGGGCGAAGCCAGAATCGAAACTCACCAGCCGCATCCCAGCGGTCTTGGCGAATGCGGCCAGGTAGGCGTCCGACCAGAAATCCCGCTGAATCTTGGCGCCTTTGGTCAGCAGCTTCAAATTCGGCTCGATTCCTGCGGGCTCGTCGAGAAATTGCACTACGCCGTTGGTCAGCAGTTGCTCGCATTCCACCCACGCAGCGGCCGGCTCAAATGTTAAGCGGCCCATGACCAGCCTGTTGCAGAGCAATCGCAGAAATCCCAATTGGGTGATACGGCAGAACGTCGGGCGTTTCAAATCACCCCATGCCTTGAGCGCCGCCCTGTGATGCGGATGCCCCTCGACGGCGAACGCCAGCCAGACATTAACGTCCAAAAGATCGGCGATGGCGCTCAATGTCATCCTCCTCTTCGAGTTTGGCGATCGCCTGGTTGCTCATCTGCTTCAGCAAAGGTCCGCCTTTACCGCGCACCAGCGGAAAAGGACACGACTTGGCTTGGCCTTCCGCGTTCGTTTTCGGCTTCGCCAGATACGCACTTAAGGCAGAAGTCACGAAATCCTTAAGCTTCACTCCTTCCATTGCCGCCCGAGCTTTCGCCTGCTTGAACAGCTGATCAGGGATTTCCAGTGTCGTTTTCACATCGCCATTTTCCCATATAACCAGTTTTCCAGCAAGCCGCGTTCCTGGGTTCCCGGAGTATTTCCTAAGCCTCGCTTATCTCCCCACCTGTCGTAGGAGGAATAGAAAAGGGGCCGAGACTCTGTGAAGAGTTTCGGCCCCAGCGTCACGCGCTTAGGGCTCGCGCAAAAATAACTTGGCGGAATGCAGGCTCAGGAGGATCTGACCTAATGTTCAATTCCCAATGCTCAATTCTCATCCGAAAGGAGGAAGCGGCCGCATGTGTGCGAGCCTTGCATCGGTGGAACATTTGGCAATCCGACATCCACTTCGGATGAGAATTGAGCATTGGGAATTGAGCATTGGTCAGATCCCCGGTCGGATTCAGGGCAGCGGATTCTGCCAAGTTATTTTTGTGCTAGCCCGTCCGATGTAATTCTGCTACTTCGGATTCGGACTCTGATTCTGTCCCAGACCTCCGGTGATGCCCTCTACCTGGTGTCCGATTTGGATCGCTCTGAGCTTTGATATTTCTGCCGGCCGGGCGGCCATGGGATCGACGTCGCCACAAGTAAATCCTCTCAGGGTGCATTCTGAGGTAGTGTGTTTGATTCCCTTTTCCTTCATCAGCCGGCTCATCAGGTCTACGGCTTCGTCCTTGTAGACGATCGAGTTGTTAGGGCGGAAGGTCCCTACACCGATCGCATAGTCGATTGGCATCAGCGGCTCGATGCTTCCACCGAAGGAGCCATCATTTTTTTTACCCAAATCATGAGCACCCAAGTTAGCGCCCACGTCCACCAGGTACTGTATGATCTTGGGCACTCCGAACTCCCCAGCAGCCATCAGCACGGTAATACCGGCATCATCGGCCGCATTCACATCGGCTCCGAGTTCCACTAGAAGTTTGATGACTTCCAGCCTTTCGGCGTCAGATTTTCCCCTGCTATAACCATCGATCCACGCGTATCCTGCGGCTGCCATAAGCGCCGTCTCGTTGTCGCTGGACACGATGTTAGGATCAGCGCCGTAAGACAGCAGGAGTCGAACCAGTTCCAGATCGGCGGAAAATGCCGCGCGCGCCAGTGCTGTAGCGAACGCGGTCCGCGGTGTCAAATTAAGCGCGGATCTACGGGACGTTGGGATGTTACTGACGAATGCATTCGGATTCGCTCCGGCTGCCAGAAGTTTCTTGATCAGGGGAAGGGGATCCAGGGTCACCATCCACGGCATACCGGGGTTGAATTCCATATTGCGGCGATCCACCGCCCAGAACAGTGGCGTAAACCTTTCGGCGTCGGCATTATTCACGTTCGCTTTGCTGTCGATTAGAAACGATGCGAGTTCGTAATTGCCATTGTAGACCGCCAGATCTAGCGGACCTTTCCCGTCGGCTGAGATCGCATTCACATCCGCTCCAGCAGCGACTAAAAGGCGCGCAGATTCCTGATCCCCCTGGCGTACCGCAAACATCAACGGTGTCAACCCGCCGTAATAATCTTTCTTTGGCTTTTCACCAGCCTCGGGATCACGTGGCGCACTTGTTATCGCGGAATTTGAGGTCGAACCCCCGCGGCGGCTTTCCGACGGCACAATCTTCGAACGAGCATTGAGATTCGCGCCGTGATCGATGAGCATCTTCACAGCATCGGGATGGCTCTCGGAAGCGGCCCACATCAAGGCGGTCGTATCGCCCCAGGTTTCCTTCGCGTTGACCTGCGCTCCGTTGTCTAACAGCACCTTGATCGCGTCGGGCTTGCCGGTGCGTGCCGCCATCATGAGCGCGGTATCTCCATATTTCGTCAGCGGGGCATTCGGGTCCGCTCCGGCCTTGACGAGTTTTTCGATCATGGCGGCATTCCCGTTAATGACGGCGAGTTGCAGCGGTGTGGCGCCCGCGCGCGTCGCGGCCGACACATTTGCGCCGGCGCGGATAAGCAGTTCCGCAGTTTCCAGGTCATCCAAACGCGCCGCCCAATGGAGCGCCGTGGTACCGTCGGTTTGCGGTACATTTACATCTGCTTTTTTCTGCAGCAAGGAACGCACAACCACCTTATTTCCCTTCATGACCGCGTCTGCTACATCGCTAACGGCCGCGCCGAGACTGGCGACCGACAGCAACACGAACACGCAGCACGCGACTACGCGTCTGATACACATGTGTTGGCTCCTTAGGCTCATTCGCTCCGAACGCTTTAGACTTTGAAAGTGATTTCTACCATTCTGCCTTAGTGATTGACAATAAAAATCTTAGGAGAAACCCGGAGCCTCGAACGTCGCGGCAAGGGACGCTAAAAATGGCTTGCAATGCCCAGACGTTCATTAGATAGTTACACACAAAATATCTTCCCCAAGGCGTTTTTGGATGGCCGTTTTTGCAAACGCCTTCATGACCATCTGAAATGGAGCTATCGTGATGAAAAACAGGCTATTGGTAGGTTGCATGGCAATCCTGTCTGCGGTTCTCGGTTATGGGCAGGCGGCCGGGCCGCAGCGGCAATCTCCAGGAACTGCCCCAGTGTCGGCCACGAGCGGAGCGAGTGCAAGCCCGATAGGGCGCAGCAATCAAGCCACGAGCGGAGCGAGTGCAAGCCCGACAGGGCGCAGCAATCTAACAACGGCGGAACGCGCGCTTCTCGACCAGTACTGCGTGACGTGCCACAACGATCGAACGAAAAGGGCCAATCTTTCGCTCGAAAAATTAGATCTCACAACGGTGGGTGATAATCCGCAATTTTGGGAGAAAGTGGTGCGTAAACTTCGCGGTGGCGTGATGCCCCCACCGGGCATGCGACGGCCGGATTGGGCCGCTTACACCGAGCTCACGGAGTTTCTGGAAGCGGAAATCGATCGCAAAGCGAAGGTAAATCCCGGAACCAAAGTACTCCATCGTCTGAACCGCACCGAATACTCTAATGTCGTCCGCGACCTCCTGGATCTCGAGATCGATGCCGCGACACTTCTGCCCCCAGACGATTCGAGCAGAGGCTTTGACAATATTGCCGGATCGTTAACGATATCTTCGACACTGCTGGAATCCTATGCGGCGGCGGCGGGGAAGATCGCCCGAATGGCGGTTGGCTATTGGAAGACGCCGACGGAATCGACCTATATTGCACCGAGCGATACCTCACAGGAATGGCATATCGATGGTCTCCCTTTTGGCACTCGCGGCGGAATGGTCGTCAGTCATGTCTTTCCGGCCGATGGCGAGTACAAGTTTTTGGTCAAGGAATTCGTTCTCGGTCCCTATATTGGAGACGAGCAAATCGAGATCAGCATTGATGGCGAGAGAGTGCACCTCTTCGAATGGAATGATCTCAAAGGGGGGAACCCTGGAGCAGACGGGGACACCGGGGGCGGTCTGGAGGTCACTGTTCCAGTGAAAGCCGGCACGCATCGAGTGGGAGCCACCTTCGTGGCCACCAACTACCGGCCCAGCCTCGATCCCGCCAAGCACTATGCTCGAAGCACGCTGGAAAATAGCAGGATCGCGGGCTTCACCAACTATCCCGAGGTCGGTCTTTTGAAGATTCAAGGACCGTTCACCGCCCAACGTCCCGAAGACTCGCGCAGCATTCGTAAGGTTTTTACGTGCCGGCCCTCGAGCGCCAGTCAAGACGAGACCTGCGCCAGGGAAATCGTTTCGACGTTAGCGCGGCGCGCTTATCGGCGTCCGACAACGGCGGAGGATCTTGAGGGGTTGATGGGCTTTTACCAGGAGGGCCGCCGTAGCGGCACTTTTGAGGACGGCATCGAGCTAGCGCTTCGGCGAATCTTAGCGAGCCCCCAATTTCTGGTGCGTCTCGAAAATGAACCGGCCAATGTGGCGGTAGGTCAAACTTATCGCATTAGCGACCTGGAATTGGCTTCTCGTTTGTCGTTTTTCCTGTGGAGCAGCATCCCGGACGACGAACTGATAAACCTGG
Source organism: Acidobacteriota bacterium (assembly GCA_003222815.1). GTDB lineage: Bacteria > Acidobacteriota > Terriglobia > 20CM-2-55-15 > 20CM-2-55-15 > 20CM-2-55-15. Next base: position 7,591 of record QHXC01000165.1, read on the forward strand.
CCAGCCAGAGGAGACTTAGCAATCCCACGGTGCTCGATCAACAGGTGCGGCGCATGCTCGCCGATCCCCGATCCGAGGCCCTGGTGAAAAACTTCGCCGCCCAATGGCTGTACTTGCGGAATTTGCGGGCGGCGGCTCCGATCCAAACAAGCTATCCCGACTGGGACGACACGCTGCGGCAGAGTTTCCGGCGTGAGACGGAACTGCTGTTTGAAAGCGTTATGCGCGAGGACCGGAACGTCGTGAATTTCTTGACCGCAGACTATACGTTCCTCAATGAACGGCTCGCGAAGCACTATGGCATTCCCAATGTTTATGGATCCCAATTCCGCCGGGTCCCGCTCGGACCGGAACTGGACTACCGTCGAGGATTGCTGGGTCAGGGGAGCATCCTGGCGATAACCTCTGTTCCCGATAGAACTTCACCGGTCAAGCGAGGCGTGTGGGTGCTTGAAAACATCCTCGGTACCGCCGCTCCGGAACCTCCACCGAATGTTCCGGCCCTGGAGCAGACCGAGAATCCTGATCCCACAAAAGTTCTGACATTGCGCGATAAGCAAACGCTACACCGGAAAAATGAGCCTTGTGCCAGTTGCCACAAAATCTTTGACCCGATCGGCTTTGCGCTCGAAAATTTTTCCGCCGACGCAAAGTGGCGCGACAAGGATGGAGGCGATGCGGGAACTACCATCGATGCATCCGGCCAACTCTTTGACGGCGCCACGATCAATGGGCCCGCCGGCTTGAGACAGGCGCTTCTGCGGTATTCCCCCCAATTTGTCCGTATGGTGACTGAGAAGCTGATGACCTACGGCTTGGGCCGGGGGGTCGAATACTCCGATATGCCCGTGATCCGCTCGATCGTGCGGGATGCGGGCGGAAAGAACAACCGGTTCTCGGCCATTGTGTTGGGAGTCGTCAAAAGCGCTCCATTCCAGATGAGGATGAAAGTGGAAGAAAGTGCTGCGAATCAGTAGCCAAAAATAATTAGTCGTTATTCAGAAACAGGCATTACGATTGGACAATGCATCCGGTGAATGAGGGGGTCAGATGATGTTTATCACAAAGAAACATATTCCTCGCCGTACGTTTCTGCGCGGCTGTGGCGTAACACTAGGCTTGCCGTTTCTCGAGTCGATGCTGCCTGCACAAACGCCTCTGCGCCAGACGGCAGCAAGCTCCGTGAGACGCTTTGTAGGCATATGGCACCCGCATGGTGCGGCGCCGGGGTATTGGAGTCCTCTGCAGGAAGGTTCCAACTTCGAATTTTCGTTCATCACGAAACCATTGGAGCCATTCCGCGATCGCGTGGTGCTCATCACCGGACTTGACGCTACGGCGTCATTCCCCACGCTGGATGAACCCGGCGGTGACCACGCTCGTGGCGCGGCCTTATTGTCCGGCGCCCGCCCACGAAGGGACTCGGTGAGTCCTTATTTGGGTGTCACGATCGATCAACTGATCGCGAACAAGCACGGCAAAGACAACTTATTGTCATCCATTCAACTCGGAATTGAGGATCCCGGTAACAATACCGGCAACTGTAACTGGGGTTACAGCTGCTCTTACTCGAACTCTATCTCGTGGCCTACACCCACGACGCCGCTTCCAACAGAAGTCAATCCGCGGATGGCCTTCGAGCGCTTGTTCGGCAACGGTGCTAGCGCGGAGGAGCGGCTTGCTGACCGAAAGCGGAACGGTAGCATCCTCGATTCGGTAACCCATGAGCTTTCTCTTTTGAAGAAAGGCATCGGTGCGGGCGATCGGACCAAACTCGACAACTATCTTGAGAACATTCGTGAGATCGAGCGGCGGATCCAAAATGTGAGCAGCAAACCCGTGTCTGAACAGTCTCTCGAGGTCCCATTTGGCATACCGGCAGACAACGATCTCCATTTTAAGATAATGTACGACTTGATAGCGGTGGCTTTCCAGGCCGATATCACCCGCGTCGCTACACTGATGTTAGGCCGCGACCTCACCTCCACCAACTTCCCGGCATGCGGCTTTAATGGACCGTGGCATGGAACGTCTCACCACGGCGACATTCCGGCGAATAAGGCCAACTATGCCAAGATAAACCGGTATCACGTACAGAACCTGGCGTACTTCTGCGAAAAGTTGCGCAATATTCCCGATGGCGACGGCAACGTTCTGGATCACGTGCTGATCTACAAGGGAACCAACATGGGTAATTCGCATCGGCACGCGCATGAGAAAATTCCGGTTGAACTCGTCGGTGGAATCGATGGTACTTTCAAGGGGAACCGTCACATTGTGTTCCCGGACAATACGCAGAGGGCGTCCAACATGTTATTGAGCATCCTCGATCTGTACGACATTCACCGGGACAGTATCGGGGACAGCACCGGACGTCTGCCTGGGTTAGCCTGAGATCTGCTGGCGAGGAGAATTTCCAATGAGGTGGAGATTTGGAAAAGCTGCCATGTGGTTGGTCGTTGCAGTCATGGTGGCAAACTTGGCAGCACCGGCGGCCGCTCAACGAAGAAGACCAAATCGACCGGTAGTGGATCTGCCTCGCGGTCCGGTGAGGCCAGTCATACTCAGGAGTTGCACCGCATGCCACGGTATAGACGACTATGCTTACCATGCCATGGACAGAGCCGGATGGCAGGCACTCATCGAGACAATGAAAGAAAAAGGAGCTGTTATTTCGGACGAAGACGAGACTTCTCCAAAACGCGTGTACCACATGTCACACACTGGAACGAGTGGATGTCGCGAGGTTTACCCGAGAAAAGTGGCAAGCCATCGTGGTAGAAATGAAAAATAAGGGCGCTGAGCTTGCGGACGAGGATGTTGCCACTCTGGTCGAGTACTTTACCAGGACCCACGGTCCGACCAATTGAACCAGTTTTACGAAACCGAAGAGGTCGGCCGGTTCACTCACCTAGAAATTCAGACGGCCACCGATCGTGAATCTGCGGCTCCCTTGCGCATCACTAAATCGCCCGAAGTTGGGCGAGTTCATGTTCAAATTGAGGAGGAACGGGTTGTTCTGTGTGTCCCGATTCGTGTTATAGCCGAAATTGGGATGGTTCAACACGTTGACCGTATCGACTCGGATTTCAAACTCTTTGGTTTCCGAAATCCTCACACGCTTGATCAGGTTCACGTCCAACCCTAGATGCCCCGGTCCCTCGATCCATCTCAGTCCCGACCTGTCCGGGAGCAGGATTCACGAGAAGAAGCCGGCCCTGGGAGTCCGCTATCGCCTTGTTGCTGAATTGAGTGTTGAGTCCGTTGAGTGACGTGACGCTGGCGACTGAAGGATCCGAGGGTTGCTGCAGGCCAGGGACTTGCTCCCGTTCTCTTTCAGGTCCAGCTGAGCCAGCACCTGGTTGGTGAATGACGCCGACATCACAAAGCTCGGATGCCCCGTGGCACAGCCGAGGTTCAGCAGGCGGCCTTCGGCAAGGATCATCACGCTGTGGCCGTCGGGAAAACGCCATTCATCGTACTGCGGTTTGATGTTGATCCTTTCGATACTCTTGACCTTCTTCAGTCCCGCCATGTCGATTTCATTGTCGAAGTGACCGATGTTGCCGACGATGGCCTTGTCCTTCATCTTCGCCATGTGCGCCGTCGTGATGACGTCCTTATTGCCCGTTGTCGTGATGAAGATGTCCGCGCTTTCAACGACGTCTTCCACAGTCTTCACCTCGAAACCTTCCATCGCCGCCTGCAGAGCGCAGATGGGATCGATCTCGGTCACAATCACACGGCAACCCTGGCCACGCAGCGCCTGCGCGCATCCTTTGCCGACTTCGCCGTAGCCAAGAACCACGGCGACCTTTCCGCCGAGCATCACGTCCGTCGCCCGCATCAAGCCATCGGGCAACGAGTGCCGACAGCCATAGATGTTGTCGAACTTGCTCTTCGTCACAGAGTCGTTGACGTTAATCGCGGGGAAGAGCAGTTTGCCCGCTTCTTCCATTTGATAGAGGCGATGCACACCGGTAGTCGTCTCTTCCGAAACACCGCGGATTTCTTTCGCGATTTTCGACCACACGCCCGGCCGCTCTTTGAGTTCTCGAGTGAATGTGCTCAGGATGACGCCCCACTCTTCGGGATCACTAGCCGGATTGAATGCGGGGATCTTGCCGGCGGTTTCAAACTCCAGCACCTTGTGGACGAACAGCGTGGCGTCGCCACCGTCGTCAACGATTTGTGTCGGGCCCGAATTGTCCGGCCACCGGAGAGCTTCCGCCGTGCACCACCAGTACTCATCAAGGTTCTCGCCTTTCCAGGCGAACACTGGAATGCCACGAGGATACCCGGACGTGCCTCTGGTTTCGGGCCGGCCGACCACCACCGCGGCTGCCGCGTGATCCTGCGTGGAAAAGATGTTGCACGACACCCATCGCACATCGGCGCCGAGTTCAGTCAGCGTTTCAATGAGCACGGCCGTCTGGATAGTCATATGCAGGCTGCCCATGATCCGCATTCCAAAAAACGGCTTCTTCCCAGAGTAGTTAGCGCGAATCGCCATCAGACCTGGCATTTCCTGTTCGGCAAGCCGGATTTCCTTGCGGCCGAACTCCGCAAGAGACAGGTCTTTTACTTTGAAAGGCTCACGTCCTGCCTTTCGCGCTTCGTCAAAGGCGTGGGTACGTTCGATCGTAGCGGGCATTTATAACTCCTTTGTATTTGAGATCAGTTTGTCGGGTAGCATTCCACGCGTCTCCTTCTCCGGTTTTTAGAGTTGGCGTATGTTAATCCTTCATCATTCTGAGATGTCAACTCTTTTCGCCCGTTTGTGGTGCCCTGATCGCAGTTGAGCCCCTGTAACCGCCAAGGGTACCTCACTACCACCAGCCCGCATGACGTCTTTTCGTAGAAACTTTCCGCGATTCCCGGACCCAGACCTTAATGAATGCGTCGTAGTTGACTGAATCGACAAGGGCTTTCAATACGGGAAGGATAACTGCATCCATTTCCCACAGCGATCCGGGGCTTCCAGGTCGCGGGGCAAGAAGCACCGCGACGAGATGAAGGCCAGATGGCTTGGATGGACGAATCACTTGAGCACATCCAATCCGATGTCCGACGCACACGACTTCAGGTTGAGCGTCACCTGAATGAATATCAATCTCATGTGCGCCGAACAAAAGCATTATGGATGATAGCTATCCTGTTGGCTATGACTCTGCTGGGCTTGTCGTGGCTCGGTTACCCGTATCTCCAAGAGCACCGTGCTATGCTCGGCCAGTTGCCAACGATGCAGAATGTGCTCAAGGGGCTTGGCGAACGCGTGAATTCTGCAGAAGAAAGACTCGGCGCCCAGGCGACCGAGGAGACAAACCTGACGAACCGGATGGCCAAATTTGAACAGAGCGTGAGCTCGAATTTCCGAAGCGCACGAAATCAAGCACAGACGTTCGCTACTCAAGCGGGCTTGCGGATCAGAGATGAAATGAATCAAAGTCTGCGAGCTATCCAAAATCGTCTGACCGGCGTCGAGTCCACCCAACGCGAATCCGCTGAGCATGTGGCTAAGCTGGAGGACGAGTTGGCCAACTTGCGCGGGGAGATGGCAAACATGCGAGAGCGGACAGCGCAACAAGTCAGCGCTGCGCAGCAACTCAATGCAGCACAGCTACTCACAACAAGTGAGCTGTCCGGTCTTAAAGGTAGGTTGGAATCGAACACGAATAAGATCAACAACGTTGCGGACCATATCAGCCGGCAGCGTACCGATTTCGAAGTCACGAAAAATCGGACCGAGCAAGTCGTGCCCGGCGCCTATTTGACAATTCGGCAAACCGATGTCGAACAGCAAAATGTCGACGGCTGGCTGCAGCTTGCCGCTGAGGGACGCATTCTGTGGATCCACGGACACGGCGCCCAGACACCAATAACCTTCGTCACTCAGCAGGAGCAGCGGGTACACGAATTGGTATTCACACGGATAGGAAAGAACGGTGTCGCCGGCTATGTGCTCGTGCCGACGCCCGTAGCGAACGCATTTGTTACCAAAGAATAAAATTTGAAGAACCGCGCAATGTCGTCGCACATAGCAACTGAAGGAAAGAAGTAGTTTCTGCCGTACGTCCTCTCCATGTCCTGGAGAGGACGTACAATTTATTCCTCACCGAAAATCTGCTCACTGCCGTGCATTTAGAAACCCGGCGGAAACGCTGCCTCGCCGACGGATGCAGCGCTTATAATGTCTGGGTTCAAATAAAGGAATGCTTCAACGCGTCAAATTGGAAAGTCCACTGTGGGGCATCGCTCTTGCATTTTGCCTGACAGCAATGGTTGCCCGGTTGACGAGCTATGCCGCTCCCCGAGTGCATTGGGAGCCAGTCCCGGGATTACACATTCACCACTACGTATACGGTATTTTCATTCTGACTGTGGCCGGATATCTCGCCCTGTTAATCAAAGGTCCGCGAGCGACATTGGCGATCGCGCTGCTTTACGGCGTGGGAGTCGCTCTGACATTCGATGAGATTGGAATGTGGTGGAACCCTCGCATCGAGCGCGGAGCCCGATGGAGCTACAACGGACTTGCGATTCTCATCGCGGCCTTCGCGCTGTGGTGTCTGCTTCCCTTTCTGCTCCGCCGGAAAACACCAATTGCAAGGCGGACGGAATGCGCCCACGACGCGGTCACAGCCATCAACCGGGAGTGAGGGCCATGCCTGAAATCACGATTCTCGTCGTGGACGACTTCGACGATGCGCGCGAATTAATCACGCTCATTTTTCAAGATGCCGGATATCGTGTCATGGGAGCGAGGAATGGCCGGGAGGCGGTCGAGCAGGTTTTGGCCGACCCGCCGGATATCATTCTGATGGACATCTTCATGCCTGAATTCGACGGCATTGAAGCCACTCAAAAAATCAAAGCAAACCCCCGCTTTAGCCACATACCGGTGATTGCGTTTACGGCTAAAGGCCCTCTCTCGAATTCTCCGGCAGGTCTTTTTGCCGCGACTCTAACGAAACCATGTCCGCCTTCGGTACTTTTGGAAGCTGTCGCGAAATGGATGGAAGGTGCAAGATGGGTCAAGCTTGTGGTTAAATTGGCTAGAAGAAGCCAGCGTGCCTCATACCGAGGAGAGTGCCCACTCCCGGAACGCGGGCTAAAGCCCGCGTTTGCTTGGGCTTCGCGAAATTTGACCATTTTGTGCTACTAATGGCGGGTTTCTTGGATTTTTGCGGAGATTTTTTTGCCGCGCTGTGAACATTCTGACCGCCAAGAGGACCGAGCGACCTATGAGAGAAATCATTTCCTCCATCGAGGCCGAATATCGCCGTTACAAAATTCTCGGTGAAGGTGCGATTCGACAAACGCGCGAAGACGAGTTGTCGAGGGCCGGGGACAATAATGGCAATTCGATAGCGGTTCTTGTGTGGCATATTTCGGGAAATCTGAAATCACGATTCACGGATTTCCTGAATGCTGATGGCGAAAAACCGTGGCGTAACCGAGACGCAGAGTTCGAATCTCACCCAGGCGTGACGTCCACTCAACTGTTTGAAAGATGGAACGAGGGCTGGGTTGTCCTCTTTAGCGCGCTCCAATCGCTAAGCGACACCGATCTCTTGCGGACGGTCACCATTCGCGGAGTCCATTTTCAAGTTCATGAAGCGCTTCATCGATTGCTGGCGCACACCAGCTATCACGTCGGGCAGATCGTCTATCTGGCAAAATCGTTTCGCGGAAGCGAATGGAAGACCCTGAGTATTCCTCTCGGGAAGTCCGAGCAATACAACCGCGATCCCACGCTGGAAAAACTCAGCTGACGGACGACTCAAGATCAATTTCACATATCGCAGGAACACCAAGACACACGCTCAATGTCAACTGCGGAGGCTATACATCCAATATCTCGATTGCCTGTTCGATGCTCTTGATCGGGTCGTGGCCGGGGGATGGTCTGAATTCATGCGCGATATAGCCGGTAAAACCCAGCTCAGCGATGGTCTTTGCGACGTATCGGTAGTTGATCTCTTGCGTCTCGTCGAGTTCGTTGCGTCCGGGGACTCCGCCGGTGTGAAAGTGAGCGATCCACTGGAAGTTCTCTTTGATGTTTTGGCAGAGGTTTCCGTCCATGATCTGAACATGGTAAATGTCGAAGAGCACCTTCACTCGGGGTGAGTTGACCCGTTTACAAACCTCGACGCCCCAGGCCAGGTGGTCGCATATCTGATCCGGCCGGCCCAGCGTCTGATTGCTGTCATACTTGCTGTTCATAACTTCCATGCAGATGGTCACGCCTTTATCCTCGGCATGGCCCTTGATCCGATTCAAATACGCGGCGCAATGGTCAGCGCCCTCGGCATAGGACATGCCTCGCCGTTGCCCGCCGACCGTGATCATGTTCGGAACGCCATTAGCCGCGCACTGATCAATAGCTGCGCGCATCGACCTTTCGATTTGATCGTGAAGCTCTTTACGGATCAGTCCATCTTGAATCGTGACGCCGGTGGAGGGACCCATCGTCGGGATCAGGCCGTACTTTTTGAGGGTGGGCCAGTCCTGCGGACCAATGAGGTCAAAGCCCTTACAACCCAGGCGTGCGGCCACGCGACACATGTCGTCGAAAGACAGCGTGGTATTGGCGCCAAAATTGTTTCGCATGAGGGCCTGTTTGATGCGGCCCTGGCGCTGGATTACCGGTTGGTCTTGAACGGCAGCAACTACACCAGCCGCAGCAAATGTGTTTAGGAATTCTCTTCGTCGCATGGTCGGCATTATATCGACACCCGGAATAGCCACATTCTTTTTTTTGGTGCTGTGAAATTCGAAAATTCGCAATTCGAAATCAAGTAGGGCCTGGTGTACACTTCCGCCACCCCAAAAAACCAAAACGAGGCAGCCACTATGAAACGACTTGTATGTTACGTGACATCTTGGGTGGCTCTGTTTTTCTTTTCCGGGCGACTGCTTTGCGCCGAAGACGCAGCGCCGTTTGACTGTGATCGCCCTTCGTCGTTAAGATCATTCAACTATGAGTAAATCCAAGAAAACTTCAGTTGGCCGACGTAAGTTTCTGGCAGGCGCGGCTGCAGGTGCAGCAGCGCTGGTTTCGAAACCGCAGGGAGGGAAAGTGCAGGAACCTCAAGATCACGATCACGACCACCAGGTGGTTCCTTCGGATCTCACGCTGCGGACGAAGGCGCCCGAATCATTAAGAAGCGTTTGCTCGGCGACGCCAACGCAGCGATCCGAGAGGTAGGCTATGGCGGATCGCAGGGCGAACACATGGTTGTGGTCGAGAACGGTCCCAAGTTGCACAACATCGTGGTCTGCACGTTGTGCTCGTGTTATCCGTGGCCGGTGCTAGGTCTGCCGCCAGTCTGGTACAAGTCCGCACCTTATCGCTCGCGCGCGGTCATCGACCCGCGCGGAGTCTTGCGCGAATTCGGGCTTGAGTTGGCGGAGGATGTGGAGATACGCGTTTGGGACAGCACGGCCGAGGTGCGCTACCTCGTGCTGCCCGAACGCCCGGCAGGCACCGAGAAGATGAGTGAAGAGGAGCTTGCCGCGCTGGTCTCGCGCGATGCGATGGTCGGCGTCGCTAAGGTCACGGCCCCTCAGACGGGAGGTAAGGCATGAACGGTGTGCACGACATGGGCGGCATGCATGGTATGGGCCCAATTGAACACGAGAAGAACGAACCTGTCTTCCATGCACCGTGGGAGGCGCGGGCGTACGCGCTGAACCGAGCGATGGGAGCCTGGGGCAAGTGGAACATCGATGCCTCGCGGCACGCAAAAGAAGTCATCCCAGCGACCGAATATCTGCGCATGAGCTATTACGAAAAATGGATCACCGGGCTTGTAGAACTTATGGTCGAGCACGGCCTCGTCACACGTCAAGAGGTCGCGAGCGGCAAGCCGGCGACGGGTGCGCCCAAAGCTACGCCGGCGTTGACGGCCGACGCGGTCGCACGAACGCTTGGAGTCGGTGCACCAACAAGCCGCGACGTGGCAGTTGCCCCGCGCTTCAAAGTGGGTCAGCATGTGCGCGCCCGCAACATCCACCCGGCGGGTCACACGCGCTTGCCTCGGTACGCGCGAGGCAAGCTGGGCACGATCGCTCGTGATCACGGCGTCTTCGTCTTTCCAGACACCAACGCCCATTTTCTCGGTGAAAAGCCACAGCACGTTTACTCCGTACGCTTCGCGGCACGCGAATTGTGGGGTGAAAAGGCCGGGCGCCGCGATGCTGTCTACATCGACCTGTGGGATGACCACCTTGAACAAGCCTGATCTAACCCCGGATGCCGAGCGCCTCCGAGAACTGCCGCGCCTTCCGCGCGAAGAGGGCGAGCCGGTTTTTGCGGAACCTTGGGAGGCCCAGGCGTTCGCGCTCGCCGTCAAGCTCTCCGAGCAAGGACATTTCACCTGGAAGGAGTGGGCGGCCGCTCTGGCTAGCGAACTCCAGGCTGCGGCCAGCCGCGGTGAACCCGACGACGGCTCGCATTATTATCAGCATTGGCTAGCGGCTCTCGAAGGTCTGGTTGCGGCCAAAGGATTGATGGATCCTGCAGCGCTCGCCGCACGCAAGGAGGAATGGGCGGAAGCGTATCGCCGTACGCCACACGGAAAACCCGTGGAGCTGTGACCAGCGAAACGGACGCCGGCAAGTAGGTCACAGTCTGGAAGAAGCAAGCAGACGGGAGTTGGAAAGTCATTCGTGGATACATTCAACTCCGATTTGCCGCCTGCACCGCCAACACGTGGCAAATAGTGAACCTGGAGCAATCATGACGGGACGAAAGCATTTCGGATTTCTTGTCATGTTGATATCGGTAGCGACGCACACGTCTGTATTTGCGCAAACTCCGTGTGCCGGGTCGCGCGATCTCAGGTTGATCAATGGCAGGATTCACACGATGGACAAGAAAGACTCCGTCGTGCCCGAAGTCACGATTCAGGAAGGAATTTTCGCCGCCGTAGGCAAAGCCGCGAACTTAAGGCTTAACCCCTGCACTAAGGTCATTGACCTGAGTGGCCGAACTGTCGTCCCAGGGCTCGTCGATAACCACAATCATATCGTCCTGCTGGGCATGCGGCCGGGCCATGACGTCCGCCTGGAAACGGCCGCATCGATCGCAGAAGTACAGGCCATACTCAAGGCGAAAGCGAAGACTGTACCGCCGGGAGCTTTTATCACGACGCTGGGCGACTGGAACATCAAGCAATTTGCCGAGAAGCGGTTGCCGACGCTAGCAGAGCTGGACGAGGCGCTGCCCAATCATCCCTACCTTATGAACGGCGGTGGTGGAACTGTGACGAACAGCCCCGGCAAAACATTTTTCGAGGGCAGGGGCATTGTCGTCAGTCCGGCAGGCGCTATTGCCAACGGCCCACCTTTCCTGGCAGCGCTAAACCTGTTGCGCGCAATCCAGACTTTTGAGGACATGAAGCGAGGAACGCTTGATGCGATGACCTATACCGCCAGCATGGGTCTGACGACAAACGTCGACATGGGGGCTTTCACAATTCCCGGCACGCCAGACATGCAAGATGCAGCCATCGCGGACAACGTGGAGAGCTTGAATCCGTGGACCATGTATGACGCGTTCATGGCCTTGCACCGGGAACGGAAGCTCACCACACGTCTGCGCATTTTCTTTCTCACGCAGGACACACGCCCCGATGTTCCCATCCTGAAACAGCGGCTGCTCAACTCCTTCCCCAACTTCGGCGATGACATGCTGAAGACCGCAGGCATCGGCGAGTTTGCGGCGGCGTGGCGTTTCCAGGCAGGCAACACACCCACAAACTACGAGACAGCCTTGCAGCTCGTCGCGAAGCAGGGGTGGGCATTTCAGCAACACACGTTGTCGCTGGCCGAGGACCAGTTCACGACGAGCACTTTCGAGAAGGTAAATGCGGTCACGCCGATTGCCGACTTGCGCTGGTCAATTGGCCACGTGCCCCGCATAGACAGGCCGACGCTCGATCGGTTGAAGGCCATCGGCGCCGGTGTCGCGGTCCATGGATGGTTGTACCTGTCTGGCTCCCCCGGAAACGGCGGGCCGCCATTTCGAACAATTTTGGACAGCGGAATTCATGTGGGCGCCGGCTCGGATGCGGCTGCGGTGTCCGTGTTCGATCCGTGGCTGGAGATCTACTACATGGTCACAGGCAAAAACTCCGCGGGGGAACTGATTAACGACGGGCAACAGATACCGCGGATGGACGCCCTGCGCCTGTACACGGCGGCAAACGGCTGGTTTCTCCATGAGGAGGACAAGCTTGGAACGATCGAGCCAGGCAAGTTAGGTGACCTGGTCGTGCTCAGCGACGATTTTTTCGATCCAAGGAAAGTATCAGATGAGGCGATCAAGAAGCTGAAGTCCGTGCTCACTGTCGTCGACGGAAAAGTTGTGCACAACGAAATGACTCAGGGCCGGTAGAAAAGATCGGGCACCTGTAGGTACCGGAAAACATAGTGTCTGGGGTCGAGCCTGGGCCGAGCCCTTGCGTGGTTGGTTATGATTGTGGTCCGATGCTTGCACGAGGACTCGTGGGAGTAATTACACGGTGCTGAAAATCACACCAGTCCGAGAAGACGAAAAGTCCCTCAGGCTTCGGCTGTGCGGCCAGTTCACTAAGGAATATGTTGGGGAGCTGGAGCGCGCGCTCTTGCATGACAGCATCGAAACCCAGACCGTGGCGCTCGACCTTGCAAATGTGACCTTTGTAGACCGCGAAGCGATGGTCTTTCTCTGTTCAGCCAAGGCGAGGAATATTGCTATCGAGAATTGTCCTTCCTACGTGATCCGCTGGATCCAACAGGAGCGGCTCTGCGGCCCCTCCGCCGAGGATCCTCAACAGCCCGAGTCCTCCAAACCGTAAAGCTTTAGTCCTGAATTCTGAGTTCTGAGTTGTGAGTTCTGAGTAAAACTCACAACTCAAAACTCACAACGTTTGCTTCTGGTACACGTCTTGCACAGCGTTGCGGTGAACGCCGGAATAAGAAGACGGTACCGGAAGTGACGCATGATTTACGAACTGATTCCCATTCTGATTTTTCTCGGGTTGTGGTTGATCGCAGGTATCGCGCTGATTACGGATGCAAGTGTTCGCGCCTTTAGAAGCATTCAAGTGAGCCTGCGTGACCGGAGGAGGCAACCGTGCTCTATTTGCTGAAAGTCTACGTCTTGGTGGCTGCGCCTGTTTTTGGTCTGTCCGGATTGATTATCGTTGGTTTGTTTTTCGTGACGACGTCGCAATTTCGCGAACTTTTTCGCGACGCGGCCGGTCACCTCCGCTCATTCCGCGCAAGATTCAACGACTTAGTAATTGGCAAAGCCTTTGCTATGCACTCGGCCGTCAGCAAAGGAGGTTTCAGACAATGAATAGATCAATCGTTTTGAAAAAGGAAATCGGCGGATTCTTGGCTGTCATTGCTGCATTGTTCGTTTTCACAACGACAGCAACGGCACAGGTGGAGCTTCCATCACAAATCAGTTTTCAAGGAACTGCTTTGGTGACGAAGGACACTACTGAAGGGACGACCTCTCACAGCGCTACGAAGTCCGGCGGCTTTCTCCTTGGATATTCCTACCAGTTCAATCGTTGGGCGGGTGTTGAAGGCAATTACGGCTACACGCGTAATACCCAGAACTATATCGGACTGACCCGGTCATCACTAGAAGCGGACTTTCACGAAATCACAGGAGCGTTCGTGGCGCATTTCCCCTTGAATGTTTCGAAGGTCCGTCCCTACGCTTTGGCGGGCACCGGCGCCTTGGTGTGCGAGCCCACCGATAAATTCGTCGTCACCGGAGCCGGACGGCAAACCAAAGCCGCGTTCCTGTACGGAGGCGGAGTGGACTTTGATGTTGCGCACAACTTCGGCGTGCGTGCAGAGTATCGCGGACTCGTATACAAGGTGCCGGACTTTACACTCGACAGCTTGAACCTCGATAAAGTGACCCACCTGGCACAACCTTCCGTCGGATTCTATTTCCGATTCTGATTACTCACCACACAAACCCCGCTGTCCTCGTTTTCACGGGGACGGCGGGCGGTCCGTGAAATGGCATTCCCCTCCTGGGCTCCTTGGTTCAGGAGGGCTTTGTACAAAAAGTCACTTGCTGGTTTCCGAACATCGCCGATTCGCATTCGCCGATCGCCAATGTCTAACAGCCATGTGCAAGCAGCCAAAGCAATTGCCGAGGATATTGCACATCTTTGTTGCGTACCTGACGATTGGCGATTGCAGATTTCAGATCTAGCTGCGTGGCCGTTGCCGACTTTTTGTGCAAAGCCATTCAGGAGGAATCCGCGGCTCGCGAGTCACTTCACGATTTCGCGAAGAATTTCGCGGTTCACTCATGCAATGTTCGAACAAACCGCCATTGCTCAGTTAGTTGCTTATGGCAACTGCGTTGCAGTTCAAGCCGCGACGGGAGGGCAACATGATTCGCATCAGAGTTCAATACGACGCACGCAATCGGACATTCAAGCTTGTCGATCAGGAATTCAGAACCATCCTCGAAGGCGATGCGATTTACGACTTGGGCATACCGCTAACGCTTGAAGAATCCGACGAAGAGGATGACTTCACTGTAGTGAACAACATTCCGATTGCTCATGCATAACCCGACGGTACGAAAAGGAGGAAAGTTATGTCCACCAATTCGGTTTCAATTTCATCTCACGGCCCGCAAGCCATCACTGTCATGAAGAACGCTTCGATGCTGGGAGCGGGACTCCTTATCGCTAGCTTTGGCTCCGGACCGTTAAGTTTGGAAAGGAATGTCCAGTGAAGTCTTCAAATGCTTATTCACGGCTCCTCGCGACGCTGCTTATCACAGCAGGCCTGACGCTAGCCGGTTGCAACACGCAAGCAAGCATCTCGAACGCGGCTTCATCTCCATCAGCAACGGAAGTCTCTGTGATCACCGTGAGTGCGGAAGACACGCCCATATACAACGAGTACGCGGCGCAGACTTTTGCTCGCGACATGGTCGAGGTGCGCGGCCGAGTGGATGGCTACATCGAGAAGCGTCTATTCGAAACCGGTTCAGATGTGAAGGCCGGGCAGCCGCTGTACATCCTAGATCTCCGTCCTTATGAAGCCGAGGTAGAAAAGGCCCGGGGTGACTTGTCACAGAGTCACGCAAATCAAGAGTTCGCCGCCCGGCAGGTCGCCCTGCTTCAGGCCGAAGCGGACCTCGCACAAGCTCAAGCGAACCTTCTTAAAGCGCAGCAG
This sequence comes from Acidobacteriota bacterium, assembly GCA_003222815.1. GTDB lineage: Bacteria > Acidobacteriota > Terriglobia > 20CM-2-55-15 > 20CM-2-55-15 > 20CM-2-55-15. The sequence goes on from QHXC01000165.1 coordinate 22,801, forward strand.
GATGTGGATCGCCTGCGTCCGCTCGTGAAACAGGAGGCCGCACCGCTTCAGGACCTGGACAATGCTGTCGCTGCTCTGCAAGCGAACCAGGCCAACGTTCGTGCCAGGCAAGCCAGCGTGGAGCAAGCCCGGCTTTCAACCAAAGCTCAAATCGAAACGACAGCCGGTCAGGTGGAATCTCAGAAAGCGTCGCTTCGGTCCGCAGAGCTGAATCTAGAATACGCCACGATTCGCGCGCCGATCAGCGGGCGGATTGGCGACAGTCTCGTCCAGGCCGGCGGCCTCGTCACACGCGCTTCTGCCCAGCCGCTCACAACGATCGTTCCGCTCGATGTGATCTGGGTGCGGTTCAAGCTGAGCGAAGGTGAGTACTTCGATTATGAACGGAGGAAAGAGAAGGAGCCCAATCGAAGCATTCCCCTGGAATTGATCCTTGCCGACGGCAAACTCTATCCACATGTCGGGCGTATCCAAAACACGGTCAACCAGGTCGATTCCAAGACGGGAACCATAGAGATTCAAGCGACGTTCCCGAATCCCGAGCGAACGCTTCTCCCCGGCCAGTTCGGACAATTGCGGATGCGCGTCGAAGATCGCAAGGACGCGATTCTCGTTCCGCAGAGGGCCGTGCAGGAATTGCAGGGACTGCAGTCGGTGTTGACGGTCGGCCCGCAGAATAAAGTTCTGGCTCGCACCATCGTGACCGGCGAACGCGTGGGCGAGCGCTGGGTCGTGCTGAAGGGGCTGGCGGCTGGCGAGCGCGTCATCGTGGAAGGAATCCAGAAGGCGATGCCGGGAACTGTGGTAGACCCAAAACCCTACGAAGCCGCCTCAGGATCGGAGACTTACGGTGTCCCATGAATCGCATGTGAATCGGACTGCTCTCCTGACGGCTTTGCACAAAAGTCGGGCACGGCCACGCAGCTAGATCTGAAATCTGCAATCGCCAATCGTCAGGTAAGCAACAAAGATATGCAATATCCTCAGCAATTGCTTTGGCTGATTGCACATGGCTGTTAGACATTGGCGATCGGCGAATGCGAATCGGCGATGTTCAGAAAGCAGCAAGTGACTTTTTGTGCAAAGCCCCCTCCTGTTCCAGGAGGGGACTCAAGGTTATCGGTAGAAAGGACAGTGAGATATGGCCAGATTCTTCATTGATCGTCCGGTCTTCGCGATTGTGATCGCAATCGTGATTGTGATTTTGGGGGGCGTCGCCATCCCGAATCTACCGGTCGCCACATACCCCGAGCTCGTTCCTCCTGTCGTTCAGATTGTCGCGAACTACCGTGGTGGAAACGCGCTCGATCTTGAAAGAACCGTCGCGCAACCGATCGAACAGCAGCTCACGGGACTGGACGGAATGCTCTACTTCTTTTCGCGGAGCTCGAATGACGGTGTGCTGACCATCGATGTAACTTATGAGCTTGGCACCGACATTGATCTTGCGACGGTCAAAACACAAAACAAAGTCAATGTCGCATTGCCGTCGCTGCCGCCCGAGGTTCAGCGCGTGGGCGTCACGGTGAAAAAAGTGTCGTCCGCATTCCTGCTGGCCATCGGTGTTTTCGCAAACGATGATCGATACGATTCCCTCTTCCTCAGTAATTACGCGACGATCAATCTCGTGGACAAGATCGGCAGCATTCCTGGTGTTGGCGACACGCGGCTCGCGGCCACACAAGACTACGGCATGCGAGTTTGGATCAACCCGGACAAGATGGCAAAGCTTGGGTTAACGGCCACCGACGTGAGCCGGGCAATCCAGTCGCAGAACCGCCAGAACCCCGCCGGCGCGCTTGGCCAGCCTCCTGCGCCGATGGGCACCGATTTCCAGTATCCGGTGACCGCATCGGGGCGGCTTCTGGAGCCCGCGCAGTTCTCCGACATCATTCTGCGAGCCGAACCCGATGGATCGCTGCTGCGACTTCGCGACATCGGCCGTGTGGAGCTTGGCGCGCAGGACTACAAATCTTTCAGCTGGCTCACGAAGAAGCCTGCCGCGGTGATCATCGTGTATCTCTCGCCAGGAGCGAATGCGGTAGACACGGCGAATCGCGTCATCACGTTCCTCGACGACGCGAAGAAGAATTTTCCGGCAGGCATCGAATACAAAGTCGGTTATGACGCGACCCGATTCGTCCGGGCGGCCATCACCGAAGTCGTTGAAACACTTTTCATCGCGGTGGCGCTAGTCATCATCGTCGTCTTCCTGTTTCTCCAGAACTGGCGGGCGACGCTCATTCCGCTGCTGACTGTACCCGTTTCGATCATCGGTACGTTCGCTTTGTTTCCGCTGTTGGGCTTCTCCATCAACATGACCAGCATGTTCGGTCTCGTACTCGCCATCGGCATCGTGGTCGACGACGCAATCGTGGTTGTCGAGGCGGTACAGCACAAGATCGACCACGGAATGAGTCCTCGAGAAGCCACGATCCAGGCAATGCGCGAAGTGTCGGGACCCGTCGTCGCCATTGCGCTGATTCTGAGTGCCGTATTCATTCCCGTGGCGTTCCTCGGGGGCATTAGCGGCCAAATCTACCGGCAGTTCGCGCTGACGATCGCTGTGTCTGTGTTGATATCCGCGTTCAGCGCCCTTTCGCTTAGCCCGGCGTTGAGCGTCATGCTGCTTCGGCCGGAAAAGACAACCAGGGGAAACCTCGGCCGCTTCTTCGGCTGGTTCAATCGAGCCTTCGATTGGTCGACTGGCCGCTATCTCGCTGGTGTTCGAACTTTCATCCGCAGGTCCGCGCTCGCGCTCGTTGCTCTGGGCGCGTTGTTCCTCACCGTGGGGGGCATGTTCAGAGTTGTCCCGGCCGGTTTCCTTCCAGATGAAGACCAGGGCGTGATCTTCGTTTTAGTGCGGCTGCCGGACGGTGCATCCCTTGAACGGAACGAAAAGGTCACGGCGGAAGTCGAGAACGTTCTTCTTTCGATACCTGGTGTCCAGGATACGACGACTCTCGGCGGGCTCGACATCACCACGCGGACCAACAGCTCGAATGTCTCAACAGTCATTGCGGTGTTGAAGCCGTGGGAAGAAAGAAAGTCAGAAGCCCTACAGTTCGGCAACATTCTGACCCAGGCGAATGCGCGCGCAAGCCGGGTCCAGGGCGCATTCGTCTTTGCTTTCGGATTGCCACCTATTCTGGGCCTTGGAACTTCAGGTGGGTTTGAGTTCATGGTCGAAGACCGCGCGGGTGTGGATGCCAACAAGCTTGCCGATGCAGCGCAGGCTCTGGTCAACGCTGGCCGGACGCAACCGGCGCTTGGTCCCGTCGCGAATACGTTCCGTGTGGCCGTGCCAAGTTATCGCGTCGACCTCGATAACGAGAAGGCGCAAACTCTCGGTATTCCCACAAGCGATGTCTACGACTCAATCCAGACTTTCCTGGGCGGCCTCTACATCAATGACTTCAACCGGTTCGGCCGAACCTGGAGAGTGATCATGCAGGCCGAACCGGAGTATCGCAAACATCCGGACGCGGTGAACCGGTTTCACGTCCGCAATGGGAGTGGCGACATGGTGCCATTGAGCACACTGGTTACGATGAATCCAACCAGCGGCCCGGACGTGATCTACCGGTTCAACCGCTATCGCGCGGCCGAACTCATCGGGCAAACCAAACCGGGCTTCAGTTCCGGCCAGTCCGCGGCGGCAATGGAGGGGATCGCGCGCAAGAACCTGCCATCCGGATTTGGTTTCGAGTGGACCGGAACGGTTTTTCAGCAAAAGCTGTCGGAAGGCAAGGAGAGTTTCATCTTCGGGTTCGCCGCGATATTGGTCTTCCTGTTCCTGGCGGCTCAATACGAAAGTTGGGTCATTCCATTTGCCGTCGTTCTGGCGGTACCGCTGGGTGTGCTCGGTGCGCTCACAGGCGTACTCCTCCGCGCCTATGCGTACGACGTATATACACAGATTGGCATCGTGACGCTCATCGGCCTCGCCTCGAAGAACGCGATTTTGATTGTCGAGTACGCGAGACTGCGGCATGAAAGCGGCAGATCGATCGTGAAAGCGGCGCTCGCGGCCGCTCAACCGGCGCGCACTCGGGACAACCGTGTTTGCCGGAATGACCGCTGCCACGCTACTCGCCGTGTTGTTTGTACCAACGCTGTACGTCGTCACCCAAAAAGTCGCCGAACGCTTGAAGGCCGCGCCACAAGCGGCTCAGCCAGCGCCGGCGCCGGAGGTGGAAGGATGAAATACGCGCTAACCCTTTTCATTGCGACGGCAATTTCTATGTCCGGCTGTGTCATGGGACCGAACTACCAGCGTCCCAAGCTGGAGACGCCTCCTGTATTTCGCGGCGCTGAAGCACCAACAAGCGAAGTTTCGCTTGCCGAAACACGTTGGCCGGATCTCTTCAAAGATCCTATCCTGACTGATTTGATTTCCACCGCGCTACAGCAGAACTACGACATGCGGATCGCAGCCGAACGCGTGCTTGAAGCGCGTGCACAGCTCGGCATCACGGGATCCGAGTTGCTCCCCACTGTTGATGTCAATGGCACGTTCGCAGCAAACCGGAATTCTCAGACCGGTTCGATTCGATTTCTGCCAAGGGGAGTCAGTACCGACGTGAGTTACACGCAGGCTGGCTTCCATCTTGGCTGGGAACTCGACGTCTGGGGAAGACTGAGACGATTGAAGGAATCGGCACGCGCCGAGTACCTTGCCAGCGAAGAGGCGCGGCGCTGAGTGACAACGACGTTGGTGGCCGACGTCACAACGGCATATTTGGCGCTGCGCGAATTCGACATGGAACTCGAGATTGCTCGAAAATTCCTGCGGTCCGCCACAGCGCAGATCGCCGCATCCGACCGCCTCATGGCACAGGAAGAAAATGCAGTGAGCGTTCTGCTCGGTAAGGCGCCCGCCGATGTTCCGCGCGGGAAAAGACTCGACGAGCTTGCTGCTCCCGCAGAAGTGCCGGCAGGTCTTCCGTCAAGTTTGCTCGCAAGGCGCCCCGACATTCGAGAGGCTGAGCAGAAGTTGATCGCCGCGAATGCTCAGATTGGCGCCGCTCGGGCCCTGTACTTTCCCGAGATCTCACTGACGGGCTTCATGGGAGGCCAGAGCCGCGCTTTGACGGATTTGTTCACCGGCCCGGCCCGACAGTGGAACTTCAATCCATTCGTCAGCCTGCCCATCTTTAACGCCGGGCGCCTTCGGTCCAATGTGAAGCTGACGGAGTCGATCCAACGCGAAGCGCTGGCCCAATACGAGAAGAGCGTTCAGACGTCATTTCGAGAGGTCTCGGATGCCCTGATCGCACATCGCAAAACCACCGAGCAACTGGAACAGGAGCAGCTTCTCGTCAACGCACTACGCGAATCGAGCCGTCTTTCCCTTGTTCGGTATCAGGGAGGAATCGATAGCTACCTCCAGGTGCTCGACGCAGAACGAAATTTGTTTCAGGGCGAACTCGTCGAAGCGCAACTTCAGCGTGATGTCCTGCTGTCCTTTGTTCAACTGTATCGCGCCCTTGGCGGGGGCTGGCAATGATGAAAGGATGCCCCCTTTTGGCAGTCCCTTACCTATCCGCTGTTTCCGGCGGGCGTCAGCCTTGGATGAGATCTTTCATTGGATTCGCCTGGCAATGACAATGACAACACGTCTTTTGACCTGAACACGCCGTGGAGACTAGAATGCCAGGCAACACCAATAAGAGTGAGATCTGGGTCTCCGTGTGAAGGAGGTACTGCAGGCTTAAGGCTTGAAGGAGGCGAATAGTGATGAATCGCTGGCAAGTCGTAGCAGGCGGCGTATCAATGAATCTGGCGCTCGGTTCGCTCTACGCGTGGAGCGTATTCGTGCTTCCGCTGGAGAAGGAGTTCGGCTGGACGCGGGCGCAGACCTCATGGGTGTTTACCATCGCCGTGTTGACGTTTGCGGCGACGTTCATTCTAGCCGGACGGATCCAGGACGCGCGGGGGCCGCGGATCTGCGCGCTTTTCGGGGCAGTCCTGGTCTCGGCGGGATTTTTTCTGGCCAGCTTCACGACTTCGCTTCTATTCCTCTATGTAATCTTCGGCGTCGTGGTCGGCGCCGGGAACGGGTTCGGTTACTCCACGCCGACGCCGGTCGCATCCAAATGGTTTCCGGACAAGCGTGGGCTCGTCGTCGGCTTGATGGTTGGAGGGTATGGCGCGAGTTCGGCGATTCTCGGCCCGGTGGCGACGAACCTGATCGCATCCATGGGCTGGCGTCCGACGTTTCGTCTCCTGGGCGGGTTGTTTTTTGTCATGGGACTGATCGGCGCCTGGCTGCTGAAAAATCCGCCCGCAGGCTATCGGCCGGCAGGATGGAATCCTCAAGCTGCGGCGGCAACCCAGCGACGGGACTATTCGCCAGGCGAAATGCTCAGGACACTCCAGTTCTACTTCCTCTGGTTCGCCTATTGTCTAGGCGCAACAGCCGGCCTGATGACCATTAGCCAACTGGTGCCATTTGCGCGATCTGCCGGGCTTACTGCCGCCGCGGCGACCTTTGCCATTACTGTCGGGGCCGTCGGCAACGCCGGAGGGCGGATTCTATCGGGATGGCTCTCGGATGCGTTGGGACGCTTGACGACGCTCCGCGTCATGGTGCTGGGCTCCGCGGTTGCGATGCCCGCCCTATTCATCTGGCGGGAGCAGGTGCTCTTGCTCTACGTCCTCGTCGCCGTCGTGTATTGGTGTTACGGAACCCAGTTGTCCGTGTTCGCGTCGACCACGGCCGATCTATATGGAACACGGAATCTCGGAATGAACTACGGGCTGCTCTTTACCGCATGGGGCGCGGCCGGCATTATCGGACCTATTATCGCGGCGCGCGTGTTTGATGCCCTGGGCGACTATCGCTATGCCTTTTATGCCGCAAGCGCGTTGGCGCTGGTGGCGTTTGCCTCCTTGATACTGGCTGGAACCACGCGCTCGACGGTCGCCGGCATTGAGGCGCAACCCGCTCGCGCGGCCAGGCACTAAATAGCCAGGGGCTGCGCCCAGCACCGTCAAGCGATGCGTGGGCGTTTCTTGACCAACTGCTCGATGGCCGAGGAATGAACGATTTCATTGTCGTTGACGTATACCTCGTGGTTGCGCGCGACGGCTTTGCGATCGTAGAGATAGTTCACCAACAGACCCGCGGACTCGCGTAGTCCTTTCTCCGACCGATCGCCCAGCCAGTTGATCCGCTCCAGCCGGGCGCCATTCCGCAGATGGAACCGGGCCACAGCATCGCGCGGCTCATCGCCGCGCCTGGCGTTCAGGAGATAGTACGCACAGAGGTACATGAGCAGCGGCTTCAGTTGCTGTACCTTCGAATCGCTTTCAACCCAGGAGTGATCGGTGAGGTGTGAAAGGCATGAGCGCTCGGACTCCGAAAACTTGATTGTGGACTGCGGCGCTGCCAGTTCCTCGTTCAACCACGCACGGAATCCCGGTACCGGCGAGAGCGTCGCGTAGTACTTGAGACTCGGGATCTCCTCCGCCAGACTGTCCGTGACTTGCTTGATCAGGAAATTGCCGAAGGACACGCCCGACAGTCCCGGCTGGCAGTTGTTGATGGAATAGAAGATGGCCGCGTCCGGTTTGAATTCGAAGTCCTGGTCCGGAACCTTGGCTGAGAGCACTTTCTGGATCGAACTGGCCAATCCCGTGACAAGGGCAACCTCGACGTATATAAGCGGTTCGTCAGGTAGCGCTGGATGAAAGAACGCGAAACAACGCCGGTCATCGGCAAGGCGCCGGCGCAGGTCATCCCATCCCCGAATTTGGTGTACCGACTCGTACTCAATGAGCTTTTCCAAAATCAACGCAGGCGTCTTCCAACTGATGCGTTCGACCCGCAGGAAGCCTCGATTGAACCACGATCGTAAAAGGTGCACCACGTCACCGTCGATGGGCCTGAGATCAGCATGGTCAGCGAGCATGCCGAGAAGATCCTGGCGCATCGAGACAATGGAGGCTGTACCGTCTGGTCCCATGTTCAATAGACGAAACAACTCCAGCCGCGGGGATTCCACCGCGGCCTCGAGGGCCGCTAGCGTATTCGAGTTCGGCTCCCTCTGATAAGCGGCGATGGCCTGGTTGAGACGTTCGGTATCCGGCATGAATTCCGTGAGCAGGCGTTTAAAAAACTTGAGCCGGCTCCCGCTTGAAAGGACCTTGTAGGTCGTCAGGATCTCATGGGCGAGGGAAATCGCCGAAGCCTCTCCTTTCAGATGAAGCAACCGCTTGCACATGGCCAAGACGTCTTCGTGGCGCCGGCCCGCTGTACGTTCAAAGATCTCCAGACCTCCCGCGGCAAGAGTCAGGATGATGTCTCTCCATGAACTCGTTTTCATACTCACCTCGGCCAGACTACCCGACAACTATAGGTCCCGGTAACGATACGGCCACAATCAAAAAATTATTCTGCTGGAACTTGGACGCAGGCATAAAGCCCGCGGCTACGAGCCCACCAGAACGCTTCGGCAACTTTGTTCCAGCGATCCGGGTGGGATAGAATCCAGTTTCACGGCCGCAAACCCCGGTTTAATATGTTCCCGAGCTTCGAACATGCTGAAAAATGGGACCGGCTGATGAAACAAAAGGTCAGCGGACCGGAATCGAAAACGGGAGACAACATGACCACCATGACTCGTCGCGAACATATGAAAGGCCTGCTCGGTCTAGCGGCGTCGTTGAGCCTTCCTCAGCAAGCACGCACTGCGGAAGAAGCTCCGATTCCGCCGCAGGGCATTGGACGCCGCATCCGTCATCTGTCGTACAGCGATCTTGGCGGTCGTCCGGACAGCGTCCAGGTTATGCTCAACCGCCGCCATGTTTATGTCGGCCACATGTTCAGTAACGGCGTGACGATCCTGGATGCCGCGGATCCGCGCCGGTTGAAGCCTGTCGGCTTTTTCACCGGCGGCGACTACACACGGACGCATCACCTCCAGGTTGCCGAAGATATGCTGCTTCTGGCTAATGGCGCGAACATTGTGGCGATGCAGTCCTACGACAACCTGCGCGGCTATTTCGAGAATGCGCTTGCCGACAGCATCACCAACCGTAAGAAATTCCGTTCGGGCCTGAGCATTCACGACATTTCCCGGCCTGCGGAGATGAAGGAGATTGCCTTTCTGGAAATGCAAGGCTTCGGCATCAACCGCCTGTGGTGGCCGGGGGGACGCTACGCCTTCGTTGCAGCGCATTTCGATGGCTTTACCGACCACATTCTCTGCATCGTCGACCTCAAGAACATCACGAAGCCCGAGATTGTGTCGCGTTGGTGGCTGCCCGGCATGAATCGGGCGGCCGGCGAGACGCCGACGCTGTCCACGGGCCGCCGCGCTGCTCTGCATCACATGCTCACGGCCGGCAATCGCGGCTACGGCGCCTGGCGCGATGGCGGGCTCACCGTTCACGATATCAGTGACCCGACCAAGCCGACGCTGCTCTCCCACATCAACTGGTCTCCGCCTTTTCCCGGCGGTACCCACACGGCACTGCCCTTGCCCGGCCGCAGTCTGGCAGTCGTGGCCGATGAAGCGAACGCCGAGATGTGCGCCAAGGGCACGTTTTATACATTCGTCGTGGATATGCGCGCGCCGGAAAACCCGGTGCCGATCTCGACTTTGCCCACCCCAAAGGAAAGGAACTTCTGCGCGCTCGGTACTTTCGGTCCGCACAACCTGCATGAGAATCGGCCAGGTAGCTTTCGCAGCGAGGAGACCGTCTTCGCGACCTACAACAATGCCGGCGTGCGTGTGTTCGATATCAAGGACGCCTTCGCGCCAAAGGAAATCGCCTACTGGGTACCACCGGCGCCGAAGAGGTTGATCGATCCGCGCCCTAACGTCGCGCTCGCAGCGAAGGCTGCCGACATCTACGTCACGACCGATGGACTCATGTATATCAGTGACTGGAATGCCGGCTTAAACGTCCTGCAATACGAAGGGTGAAGTCCTCGCGCCACGCTCAGAGTGTTGTATTAAGGTTGCTCACCTGGAGGGCGCAGCATGACTAAATTCATTATTTTCTCACCCTACAACAAAGAAATGTTTGTGTGGTAACGGCATAATACGGAGGAAAGAATGGTAATCGATGCACACGCGCACGTCACGGCGCCCGACAGTTTATATGTATACAAAGCCGGGCTGCTTGCGCACCGTGGCGGCCACGGCCGGGGCAGCGTTGGTGCAACGGATCAGGACCTCATCGACGCGCTGAACAAGCCTGTTTTTGGAGGCTCATCTCACTTGCAACAACTGAAAGAGGCGGGAACCGACATGCAGATCATATCGCCCCGCCCGTACCAGATGATGCACAGCGAGCACCCGAAGCTCGTAACCTGGTACATCGAAGAGACGAACAACATCATTGCGCAAGAGGTGAAGCTGTTCCCGAAGGTTTTCCGTGGTGTATGCGGATTGCCGCAGAGCCCGAGTGTGCCGATCAAGAATTGTCTTCCTTACCTCGAGCGTTGCGTTAAGGAACAGGGATTCGTTGGCTGTCTGCTCAATCCGGATCCCGGTGAGTGCAGCGGCGTGGAAACGCCCGCGCTTGGTGAACGATACTGGTATCCCCTTTATGAGAAGCTCGTCGAGCTCGACATCCCCGGCCACATCCACTCGGCGGGCTGCCGTTCGGAACGGCTGACCTACTCCCTTCATTTCATCAATGAAGAAAATATTGCCGTGGTTTCATTGCTGAATTCGAATGTGTTCTCGGATTTCCCGACACTCAAGATCCTTGTTTCCCATGGCGGCGGAGCGATTCCCTATCAGTTCGCCCGCTTTGAAGCCGCCGCCTTGCGGCGCGGAGGTCCGCGCTTCTCTGACAAGATGCGTCATCTGTATTACGACACCGTACTGTACTCGGCAGAGGCTCTTGCCCTGCTGTTCAAAACGGTAGGCCCCGATCGCTGTCTGTTCGGCACAGAAAGGCCAGGCGTCGGCACCGTCAAGGATCCCAAAACTGGAAAGTGGCTGGACGAAACGCGGCACATCATCGAAGGTTTCGAGTGGCTGAGCCCAGCCGAAAAGAAAATGATCTTTGAAGACAACGCGAAAAAAGTCTTCAAGCTCGACGGGTAATGGGGATAAAGGCGTCTTTTGGAAATTGGGGACCTAGGGCTACGTCCCCAATTCCCATTTCCGAAAGTCTCTTCGGGAATGACCACCTCGGCTGCGCCCTCCTGTTCCAGGGGGGAATAAGGAGCAAGTCATGTTTAAGCGGATGAGCCTGACGTTGTTGTTTGTCGCGATTCTCTCTGTCGGCGCTTTGGCCCAGCAAGCACCACTCCAGAAGATTGCGATCAACTTCCCTACGCGAAGCGGGGCGTCATGGCCGATGTTTATGGCGAAAGAGGGAGGGTACTACCAGAAATACGGGCTCGATGTGAACCTGGTGTTTGGCGCCGGAACGATTGGCGT
>QHXC01000165.1:34302-37171 GCA_003222815.1 Acidobacteriota bacterium
ATTGGCGACGCGCCGTATAACTACACTCTCGCCCTGCTTGGAAAGTTCGGGCTCAATGCAAGAGACGTCCAGTGGATTCCCGTAGGAACCGACGCCACGGCCCGCGCCGTGGCCCTGTCCAGCGGACGTGCGGATGCCACACTCCTAACCCCCCCGGTCTATTTCAAGCTCGAAGAGCAGGGTTTCAAAAGCATCGCGAACATGGCCGACTACAACGATATCTATGCGTCAACAGTCTATCTGTTCACCAAGAAGACGGTCGCAGCCGACCCGAAGCTGCCCGAGTTGATCATCAAGGCCCAGGCCGAAGCCGTCAAGCGTTTCTACGACGACAGGGCATTCGCCGTGAAAGCTTATCTGACATATGACAAGCAGGAATCTGCCGACATTGAACGAATCTACGATGCCACGGCAAAAAGCAATTCATTGGAGCGTGTGCCATACGTCATGGCCCCTGCGATCAAGTCCATCATGGAGCAGGCGAACGGACAGGCGGCAACACAGATCAAGGATTTTGACGTCCGCAAAGTGGTGGATAACAGTGTTGTCGACCGCCTCGTAAAAGAAGGCTTTTTCGAAAAGCTGTTCGGTTCCGGCATCAAAGCTGAACAGGACCGCAAATCGAAACAAGCCTTCCGCTAGGTTTTGGTGGAGTGCGTATTCCCCTCCTGGAACAGGATAGTGGTGCATTAAATTGTTGCTCTGCTCTTCAATGTCAAATGTTGGGATGTCCCATGAGCGATGTCATATGCACTTGTCAAACGACGTAATTACCCAACGACCCAATAACCCCAATTGAACTATCTGGTCATTTGGTAGTTGAGTCAGGACATCCCAACATTTGACATTGCGATCCAGCAACACCCAATGCACCATTACCGACAAAGTAAACGAGGGCCTGCGTCAATTTTTGGGATCTTTGATGGTGAGCTGGTCTTATCGGACGTAAGCCGGCAGTGGTATCATCTGCGCACACGGTTCTCTATCGAGAGAGGAGCTGTGACATGAGAAAGCAAGTCTTCACGGGCGCGAGCTTGGCGGCGGTCACACTCGTGGCCTTGCTCGGCGGGCTTCCGTCCGTCATCGGGCAAGGCGCAAAACCGGTCCTGCCGGTTTTCGAAGTGGACTCCAAATTTCCCACCATGCCGGACCATAAGCTGTTGGGTGGTGTCGGCGGAGCGACCGCGGATTCCCACGGCAATGTCTGGGTGTTTCATCGCCCGCACACGCTGGAGGAAGGCAACGCCACGGAGAATGGATACGTACCGGCTCCGCCCGTTGTCGAATTCAGTGCGGACGGCAAGTACATCCAGGGATGGGGCGGCCCGACCAAAGGCGGCCAGTATGAATGGTTCAATCGTGGAGGACTGCATTCGGCATTCGCAGAGTGCCCGTCCTGCACGGCCGAACGGCGCCTGAATGGGGATGGACGTCCCGGGAGCGGCGAGCACGGCATCGCCGTTGATGCCAAGGACAATGTCTGGCTCACGGGTAACGGCGACGGCGACGGTCAAGTCCTCAAGTTCAGCAAGGACGGAAAGTTTCTGCTGCAGATCGGCAAGGGCGGCGTGGCCGTCGACAGCAACGACACAACGCACTTGAGCCGGCCGGCGGGCATCACCGTGTATGACAAGACCAACGAGGTGTTTGTTGCCGACGGCTACGGCAACCGCCGCGTCATCGTGTTCGATGCCAACACCGGCGCCTACAAGCGCCACTGGGGAGCCTACGGCAACCGGCCGGATGACAAGGCCTCGAAGGCACGGCAAACGACCGGTGCGGGACCGCAGCAGTTCAACACGCCGCACGGCATTGAGGTCTCCAACGACGGCATCGTGTATGTGACGGATCGCGCGAACAACCGCGTCCAGTCTTTCACCCTGGACGGCAAATTCCTGAAGGAAGGGTTCATCAAGCGTGAATCGCAAGGGACAGGCACGGCATTCGGCGTTGCCCGGGCGCAAGGCGGGCGAATTCTTCCATCTGCACAGTCTTGACGTCGATCCGCAGGGAAATATCGTGACCGGCGAGTCGCAGGGCTACCGTGTGCAGAAGTTCATCTACAAGGGGCTGTCGACGACGGCCCGGTAGGATCTGCGAAAAGCAATGGGGGGTGCAAAATGCTTTCAGAAAGAAGATTGGCGGGTGTTCTTTTCGGAATTTGTTTTGCAGTCGGGACAATTCATGCGCAGGTGACCGCGTCTGTTTCCGGCAGAGTGGAGGACTCATCGGGAGCTGCTCTTCCCGGGGCCGCCGTAACCGTTACCAGCCTGGAAACGGGAGCGGGGCGCACGCTGCGTACGGACGAAGCGGGAACTTACCGGGTGTTGTCGCTACCGGTGGGAAGATATGAGGTCAAAGCGGAGGCGGCTGGCTTCAAATCGGCGGTCCAGACAGGAGTCAACCTGGCGGTTGGAGAAGTGGCAGTCGTGAACCTGAAGCTCGAAGTGGGAGCAGTTCAGGACGAGGTGACTGTAACCGGGGAAGCGCCGCTGGTAAATACCACCACGGCGTCGGTTTCGGGACTGGTTGGAGAAAGAGAAGTCAAAGACCTGCCGCTCAACGGCCGCAGTTTCGACAATTTGATTACTCTCAATCCCGGCGCCGTCCTCTACAACTTCAAGGCGGGGGCATCGGTGGGCTCCGGGGAAGGCGCCTATTTCACTGTGGCCGGGCGGCGGCCGTCTGACAACCTTTTCCTGCTGAATGGGATTGAATACACGGGCAGCAGCAACATCGGTATCACGCCCGGAGGCGTGAGCGGACAACTGCTGGGTATTGACGCCGTCCGCGAATTCAATGTGCTCAGCGATACCTATTCGGCCGAATACGGCAAGCGAGCCGGCGGGCAAGTGAGCGTGGTTACACA